>JBAYVM010000090.1:0-8489 GCA_041674645.1 Victivallaceae bacterium
GTGCCTGAGAAATCTCAAAATCATTAAACTTGTTACTTTTGCAAAATTTCCGCAAGCGGAACCCGGCCGGTTACATATTTAATCGCTCCGGTAATGCCATCAACACTCAGATCGAGAGTGTAATTTCTGATTTCTTTATAAGCGCTTCTGCCCATTTTTGAAGATAATTCCGGCTCGACCAGAAACTTGCGCATATATCTCACCAGCGATTCCTTGTCCCGGTAGTAGAAAGAATATCCTGTGTAACCGTCAATAACCAAATCCCGGCAACAGCCGCAACGGTCACTGACAATGACCGGCATTCCCCAATGCATGGCTTGGTTGACCGCCAGACACCATGGATCATATTCTGACGGCAGCACGAAAACATCCGCAGCGGCAAAGAAATAACTGGTGCGATTCTGGTCACAATAACCCGGAATGATAATCCGGTTCCCAAACTTGGAAGTAAGCATTTTACAAACATCGTGATACTGCTTGCCGTCGCCAATAAAAATCATTACAAGCTGCGGATAATCAGATAGTTCCATCACGGCTTCTGCTAAAAGTAATGGTTGGTTGCACTGGTCTATGCTGCCGGAGAACAGAAAAACCACATCGGTATCGCCAATGCCGAGTTCCTCTCTGACCGCTTCCCGTTTATAAATATTTTTCTGCTTTTCTATAAACTGGTCATCGACTGCATTCGGAGAGAAAAAAAGTTTGCCTTCCGGTATTCCTTTATCCAAAAGGTGATTTTCCGCATCCCTTCCAATCGGACAAAAAGCGCTGATGCCGCTGTAAAACCAACGCAGATAAAGATGTCTGGATACTGTAGTAAAAATATTCGAAGAACGTTGCATGTCGGTGATTTCACCGCGAAAAATTATCTTAAAGTTGAACTTACGGGCTAATTTCCTGATTTGACGCTCATAAGGTTGATGGTAGCCGCAGAGCATAATAACATCAAAAACCTCTCTGTTTAACAGTTTGCCCGGCTCCGCAAGTTTTAATTTATGTGGGTTTTTGTTGCAGGATTTAATAAATTCATACTGATAACCGGCAAGAACGTAATCGGCGCCATTTTGAGTTTTATCTTGCAATGAGTAGCCGTCGGAACAGATGTCAGAAAAATAAAAAACCTTTATCTTTAAATCTTTAACCTGGCTTAATGCCCGCCATAACGGCGCCAGAAATATGTCTGGACTGTTTAAAAATATTCCAACTTTGACCATTAAAAATAATCCTGAGCTTATTACACAGATAAGTGAACCTGTTTTAATGATTCTTCAAGTCACGTTATCAGAAAGGTAAGCTTTTTCAGTAATTTAAACCGATGAAAATGCTTGCGATATAGAACCTTGCAAGAAAACAACCTAAATGTTCTTATCCGTTAACAATGATTCTCGTTGTCCGGCGCGTTCGCAACGACCTCCAATCCAGCACAGCCACCAGCAGATGACAAACACCAGTCCCATCACAACGATACCTTTGGAAACACTTATCCAGGCGATGAGAAAGAAGGAAGTGAACAATGTTCCAGTTATGCTCCCGGCGGTGGATACAGCATAAACATCACCGGCGGATGAGCCGATTTTATGGCTGGCGCTGGCGCGCCTTTCCACCAGCATCGGCAGTAAAGCCCCGATAAAAATATACGGAACGAGAAAAAGAACAGTTGCCAGCAGCAATGCTCCGGCTCTCGAATCAAATTCCAAGGAATAAATTAATTTGCATACGCCATATCCGTAAACAGGAAACATCACGATAGAAAATGCCGGAACCATAATCAGTCTTGCTAGAATGGTCATACTTGAATTTCTGTCGGCGATTCTGCCGCCAACAGCATAGCCGACACTTAATCCGGCCAGAATAACCGAGATAACCGCCCCCCATACATAAATTGAGCTGCCGTAATATGGTGACAACACCCTTACGGCAAGGATTTCATAACCCATGGCGGCAAAACCACTCATAAACGCAATCGCATACAGGTTTATTTTTTTAACCACAGTTTTTCACTCCAACAGCTGTTTTCGCGTTCGAAAACAAACGTTATTTCATCGTTTCAACCGGCGCAAAATCATCGGTAAAAACATTCGCCCCGTAAACTATTTCGTGCAGTTCGTCTTCCGGCATTCTGGTGGCGATTATTTCCGTCAAATTAAGCTCAGGATTCTGTCGGCACAGCTCTGTAATTTCACGTTCTTTCTGCTCCGAAATATTGAACTGACGATTTTTCTGAGCAAACAACATATAGTTCGTCTGACCACTGCATACAAATACCGCCAGTTCAGGAAAAACGGTCTTTACAGTTTTTAATTCACCGGCGATAAACTTCGGCTTTCCAAGATTGGCAACATTTACATTCATGATTCCGTCATCAACGAGCGCGCGCCTTACCTTGCGGTAAAACTCTTCTGTTGTCAGCTGAAATGGAATACAGTCGGCATTGTAAGCGTCAATAATAATCGCGTCGTATTTTTCCTGCGTCCGGTTAATATAATCCCGGGCGTCACCGATGATAATATTCGTCCTGGCATCGGTTTTGAAACCAAAATATTTTTCCGCGATACCGGGGATTTCGCCATCAATTTCCGCGATGTCGATGATGGTTTCGGAAAAATGCTTTCTGACAAATCGCGGCACAATCCCGCTGCCAAGGCCGATAAACAACACCCGTTTCGGCGGAAGATTTGCCATCTGAACAAAAACCGCCATGTTTTTGCAACTGCTGGTAATAATCTCGTCCGGAGCCGCCGGGTTCCATATTCCCTGCGCCCCTTTTCGAGGCTTGAAAACCAGATGCCGCCAGCCGTTTTCGCCTTCTTCAACTGTTACTAAAAAATATTGCGTTTGTTTTTCAAATAAGACATTCCGCTTTTCAACGTGAGGTAAAAAAAAGTTCGCAAAGTCTTCCCAAAAACTGCTGCTGCCGCTTTTTACGTTCTGTTCCACCGCCTCACACGGCAACGAAATGAATAACGACAATGCTAGAAAAAGCAAAATGCGTTTAGCGGATTTTATTGAAAGTATGCACATATTATTTTATTCAATTTAGTTGTCATTTACGGCAGACAGACATTATTGGGCTGGAACTCGTGGACCTACGACAGGGACAAACCATTTCTCATACAATTCTCTCGCTCTTTCTGCATCTCCATCTTTATGCAGGCTGGAAATTAAAAATTTCTCCAGTTTTTCCGTCTTTATGCCATCTTGACGCATCCGGTTTATATAGTCTTCCGCCAAAGCAAAATGCTTACTTTTAACCAGGAAAACCGCTACGGTTGTACGCTCGCTTTCCGGACGCAGTTTGTCCGAATCACGCCAGGTGAAGAAAAAAATCACGACAATAAATAAGCTCCCGGCCGCCAAAGCAAGATATTTTTTTTGTATGAACACATTCCAGAGCGCCACCAGTCCGGCGCCGGCAAGAATTGCCAGCAGTGGAACCACTGGAATCCTGAACCGGTAAAACATATTGAAAAATACCATCGAACAGCCGTAAGCGCCAATTAACAGCCATAATAGCAACAACCCGCGATGCCGGATTCTAAACGCCAGCGCCACCACCCCCAGCGCCACCAGTAAATTAAACGGAATGATAAATATTTTGAAAAAATCAATAACATCGCGATGGGCATAGTATGAAAGACTGTTGGGAATTTCATAAGCGGCAACAAAATTATAAATCTGAACCGGAATGTTTTTAACAATTGATTGCAACGCAAAGCCGCTGTCGGCAACGGCGGCATTACCATGATATGCTTCCAGCACATTAACCACATGACCGGGCACAATCGAAAAACTGCTGTAGTTGGCCAAATTGTAAAACATTACAGCAAAAATCACGGCGGCAGCGGCCAGCGAGTAAGCTGAAGCAAATTTTAACGATACATGCTTCCGGATGTCGCGAAACAACAGCAACACTATCGGACTGGCGATTACCGGCAAAAAATTCTCTCGCCCCAAAACACACAATCCGGCAAACAATCCAGCCATGACATAACACCGGGCGCAACGCATATTGAAACCGGAAACCAGAAAATAAACCATCGTAATAAAACATAATGCCAACGGCGCCGCCCGGAGAAAGTCCAGCGAAATCAACAACGCCGGACCGTAAAAACAATACATAATCGCGGAAAGTTGCGCCGCCGGACGGCCAAGACGTAAACGCAACGATAATTTGTAAATCATCACCGGAATCAACGCACACAGCAACGCCTGCAACAGCCGCATTACGATTAAATTACCCTTGCTCAACACAAACAAAATAAACAGAAAAACCGTATATACCGGAGAATACATATACCCTGCTGGAGGCAAATCGCCGCTATACATACTGGCAGCGGCATGCAACATTGACAACTGATCGGTTCCTTCCACCGGATGCGGTAGCAAACCTTGAGCCCTGGCGGAATAAAGCAGATAAGTCGAACAAAACGCGGAAAAGAAAAAAATGAAGACAGGAAAATTCCTGGTTATGAACTGCTCAATTTTGGGATTCATATTTTTATCCTGTTCACTTGTGCCTCAGCTCATGCAAACATTGTTTTTATTGCCTGTAAAATTATATTCAGACAGTTAGAAATTGGAACAAAACAACCGGTTTAATTTTCAACAGTAATTCCAAGTTGATTTTTGGACTGCTTGAGCGGAATATACCCGCGGCATGTAACAAACAAGCGATACAAAAAGCATCCGGAAAAAACACTGGCTCTTTTGTGACTGTTCCTTAGTATTAAAATCAATTCCAAAAATATAGCACCCTCAACCGATTATGTCAATAGTTCGTTGAACTTGTTCCTGTTTTCAATTGACCTTTGAAAATCATTCCGGAAATCCATCATTATCCATCATAGAATCCTTCGTCAGTGTTCTCTTCATGCTAAATTTTTCCTTGTTACCTGTTTCCAATGGTTGTTAATGTCTTTTTATGCATGTATGATTTAATCATGCAAATTATCACGGATAAAGTTTATAAATTTTCAGCAAAGGGAAATAATTACAATGTTATCTGAAACGAAATTACAGGAAATGCTTGTTGAGCCGACTGGCAAAGTTGACATGGTACTCGATACCGATACTTTTAATGAGATTGATGATCAATTTGCTTTAACTCTGGCAGTTCTTTCCCCGGAGAGTATTAATCTTAAGGCAGTAACCGCCGCCCCGTTTTTGAATAATCGTTCCACTGACGCCGGCGATGGAATGCTGAAAAGCTATGATGAGATTTTTCGGGTGCTGGAGCGTCTAAACGTAAAAAAAGATGATTTTGTCTTCAAAGGTTCAAATAGTTTTTTGTTGAACCGGACCACACCGGTTGAAAGCGCCGCCGCCAGAGCCATTATTAAGTTAGCCTATGAATCTGAGAAACCGCTGTATGTGGCGGCGATTGGCGCAATTACCAATGTCGCATCGGCAATTTTGCTTGATCCGGCGATTGTCTCAAAGATTGTGGTGGTTTGGTTGGGTGGACACCCTTTTTATTGGAAAACCGCAAATGAATTTAACTTGAAACAGGATGTCGCGGCGGCTCAGGTTGTGTTTGATTCCGGGGTGCCGCTGGTGCAAGTTCCGTGCAAGAATGTGGCTGAACATCTGCGAACAACAGTCTGGGAACTGGAAAAATATGTCAAGGGGCGTGGTGCGGTTGGCGATTTCTTATTTGAACGATTCTGCGATTATTCCACTAACTATTTTGGCTGGACTAAAGAAATATGGGATATTGCGGTCATCGCCTGGGTTATAAACTCTGAATGGGTTCCGTCGGTGATAACTCCGCTACCGTTATTAACCGATGAGAAAACTTGGCAATCTGCCCCTGGCCGACACTCATGCAGGGTTGCAATGGATGTCCACCGGGACCCGATTTTTAGAGATTTATTCACCAAACTGGAAAATTTCAGTAAACAAAAATAATTTGCAGGGGTCAGATAATTTATGGCAAAAGTAATTAATTTTGGTTCGCTTAATATTGATAAAGTATATCAACTGCCACATATCGTCAGACCTGGAGAAACAATCTCCAGCACTGATTATAATATCTGGTGTGGAGGCAAAGGCGGCAACCAGTCGATTGCATTGGCTAGAGCCGGAGTTGATGTCAGGCATGCCGGTTGTGTTGGCAATGACGGAACAATGTTGACAGACAATCTCCGTGATAATGGGGTGAATACTGAACTTGTCAAGATAACAGATGAACCTTCAGGGCATGCGATAATTCAGGTGGATGCGCAGGGGGAGAATTCGATAATTCTATATCCTGGCGCAAACCATGCCATTACCTCTGAGCAGATAGAAAATGTAATTAATTCCGCTAAAACAGGGGATTTTTTACTGTTGCAAAATGAGATTAACCTCAATGAACTGATTATGGAAAAAGCCTATGCCGCTGGAATGAATATTTGTTTTAATTTTGCTCCGTTTGATTATGCCGCGGCCGAAAAGCTGCCGCTTCAGTATGTGAAAATATTGATGGTCAATGAACAGGAAGGAGCAGAACTGGCCGGCGCTGCTCAGCCGGAAACGATAATCAGTAAGCTGCTGGAGCAATATCCTGAGATGGTTGTGGTTATTACCTTAGGCAGTAAAGGCGCAATCTGCGGCGCTGGCAATTCACGTTTTTCTGTCGCCTCGCCGGTTGTTGATGCCGTCGATACTACCTGCGCCGGCGATACCTTTATCGGCTATTTTATGAAAGCTTATATAAATAACCAGCCATTGGAAATTTGTCTGAAAACGGGCTGTTCTGCGGCCGCTATCTCAGTATGCCGGCAAGGTGCCAGCAATTCAATTCCCTTTGTTCATGAAGTATAGTTTTTATTGGCGGCAAAATTATATTCAGACAGAGCTCAATACTTAAGCAGGAGCATGTGTTTAGTTGGAAGTCGGCTTTTTCTTGATTTTTAACTTCCTTGCTTCCTGCGCAAAGCATTCCAGTGAGCTTACGAACGTTCCTGACGGAAGCGTATAAGTTGTAGTGCGAGACTAAAAAACGGCATTCAACTGTACATCTGCACTGAGCTTTGGTCAGTAGTTCGCTGAGCTTGTAATTTTTCTGAAAGCGATTGCAAATTCACTCCGGCGGGATATTTTACGGAAGATTAAAAACTGGAAAGGCTTCTCATGAGTAAAAAAACATTTCCGGTCAACGCAATGGTACTGGCGGCCGGACTTGGCGTCAGACTGCGACCGCTGACAGAAAAAATGCCCAAACCGTTGATTCCGGTCGGCAATTGCCCGATGTTGAAAATTGTGCTGGACAACCTCGCGGAAGCCGGAATAAAACATTTTGCGATTAATACCCATTATCTGGCGGAACAAATCGTCGATTTTGTTAACGCATCAAGCTATAAAACTGCCGTAACCACTTTTCATGAGCCGGAAATTCTCGGCACCGGCGGCGGCCCGGTTAACGCCAAAGCCATGCTGTCTGAACATGAATATTTTATCATTCACAACAGCGACATTCTTACTGATATTAATTTACGCAAGTTGCTGGAACATCATTTCAGCAGCGGCAATAAAATTACTATGGCCGTGCTGGACGGACCGGAAAATAAACTCAGAGTCACCCCGGACGGCAAAATCCATGATATTTTGGACAGTCTGGGCTGTTCACCGCCAGGCAACCGCCTGTTGACTTATTCCGGAATTATGATTCTCCATCGGGATATTTTCCGTTACCTCCCGCAACAACCGGAAAACTGTTCCATCATCAAAGCCATACTGGCAATGATGGCGGCGGAACCCGGTTGCGCCGGAGCCTATCTGGAAGAAAATTGTTACTGGAATGATTTGGGCACGCTGCCGCAATATTTTAAAGCTCATCACGATGTCATGATTGCGAAAAAACTCAAGCTTCCAGCGTTTTTCGGCATTCCGGAAATTCTCGTTGCTAATGACGCGAAAATTGATCCGACGGCTGAATTGACCGGTTTTGTCGCCGTCGGCAGCAAATCAGTAATCAACGCCCGGGCGGTTCTCATCAACTGCATTCTGCTGGAAGGCGCGGCAGTGAAAGCCAATGACTTCCACTGCAATGAAATTATTATGCCGGATTTCTGCGTTCACCGCAATTTTCATGAACTCAGCCGGATGAAAGTTCTGAGCGGCGTGGATTTGAAAAAACAACGTTTAAGCTCGTTGCAGGAGCAGGGTTCCGCTCGCGGCTTCTACCGGGTCAGCAATGGCGAAGAATCAAAAATTCTGATGGTTTCCGACGGCATGGACCAGGATTTTGAACGATTCATCTATATCGGCAGATTTCTCGGGCAGTTCGATTTTCCCACGCCTTTAATCTATGCCTGCGAGCCGGAGGAGTTCACCATTCTCACCGAAGACCTCGGCAATGACACGCTCTCCCGGCTGGCTTTCCGGCATTATAACGCGGAACAACTCGAAACCGTATATCGCAAAGGAATTGACGCGCTCGTTGATTTTCAATCCCGCGGAACCGGTCTGTTTATACGCAATGACGCGCCGATTCTTCGCAACTTCGA
>JBAYVM010000091.1:0-8479 GCA_041674645.1 Victivallaceae bacterium
ATTTTATGGATTGGAGCAAAGAAACAGTAATAGTTTTTGGCGGTGGCGGATTTCTTGGCCGGAAAATAGTGCATCAGTTGCAAGGGATGAATTGCGGAAAAATTAAAATATTCAACCGCAGTCCGTTCCCGGAAATTGCTCGCACTGGCGTTGAAGCGCTCAGAGGCGATATTCGCAATCGCCGCGCCGTTAGCGAGGCTTGCGAAGGTTGCACCGCCATTATTCATACCGCTGCTAAAGCGGGAGTATGGGGACCGTGGCGGGAATATTACGGCATAAATGTTACTGGAACAGAAAATATTCTCGCCGCCTGCCGTGAACATTCCATCCGTTCGCTGGTTTACACCAGTTCGCCCAGCGTGGCTTATCCGCCGACTAAAAATATTGAAAACATTACTGAAAACGAGCCTTATCCGGACTTTTACCTGGCCAACTACGCGGCGACAAAAGCAATTGCGGAGAAGAAATCCCTTGGCGAGCCGAATAAGAATCTTTCCGTCGTCGCGTTGCGTCCGCATTTGATTTGGGGCCCCGGCGATCCGCATCTGCTTCCGCGCATTGTAAAACGCGCCGCCGCCGGAAAATTGACCATCATTGGCGACGGGCACAACCGCGTGGATATGACTTATGTTGACAATGCCGCCTGGGCGCATGTTAAAGCGTTAATGTATCTGCATGAACGCACTGTCGCCACCCGCAAAGTTTATTTTGTCAGCGACGATGCGCCGGTGGAAATTTGGCAATGGCTGAACTCGCTGCTGACCAGACTGTCAATTCCGCCGGTACAGCGCAGCATCGGTTACGACAAAGCATATTCTCTTGCCTCCATACTTGAAATGATTTTTAAAGTTATTCCGTTCGGCGAACCGCCACTGACCCGTTTTGTGGTCGGGCAACTGGCATTTTCGCATTATTTTGATATTTCCGCCATAAAAAAAGATTTGGGCTACAGCCCGATTGTGAACTCAAATGAAGCATTTTCCAGAACTGTTGACTGGCTTAAAAAAAGCGTCTTCAGATAATGTTTCCGCCATTCGACGGAAAGCATTGCTGTTAATCGCGGTTTTTGCTGCGGCGCTGGTTCTTGCCGGTTGCGGTAAAGGCGTTGGACCGAATCCGCCCAATACAATGTTTCTCAACACCGGCGGTAAAGTGAAAACGCTTGACCCGGCGTTGGCTTCAGACCTGTCCAGCCGGAATATGGTGGCGGCGTTTTACGATACGCTGTTGCAATACGACTATGCTTCACGCCCCTACAAACTGGCGCCGTCAATGCTGGAAACCATGCCGGAATCGAATCGAGAAATGACTTCGTTTAAATTCCGGTTGCGCGATGACTTATACTTCCATGACGACCAGTGCTTTAGCGGAATGACAAAATCCGCGCGAAAAGTTACCTCAAAAGATGTCGTGTATTCATTTCTGCGGATTGCCGATTCCCGACTGCTCAGCCCCGTGTTCTGGATGTTTCGCGGCAAAATCAAAGGTATTGACCAGTTCAGAACCGCCACTTCACAGCTTTCGCCAACGGACAAATCTATTTATGAGCAAGGCGTTTCCGGTTTGGAAATTGTTGATGACCTGACATTTATAATTCATTTGAACGCTTCCGATCCACGTTTTCTTTACTCATTGGCAATACCGTATGCTTCAATTGTCTCCCGCCGCGCCGTCGAATATTACGGCGAAAGTTTTCCCGAACATCCCGTCGGCTCCGGACCATTCCGACTGGCGGAATGGATTCGTGATTACCGGTTGATAATGGACAGGAATCAGGAATTCCGCAAAGAGTTTTTTGTTCAGGCGGCCAATCCAGCTGACCGCAATCGACCGTTGCCATTCCTCGACCGGATTGTCTGTTATATCATCAAACAGCCGTTGTCCGCATGGTTGCTGTTTTTACAAGGCGAACTTGACCAGAGCACTTTGGATAAAGATAATTTGGATGCGGTGGTTGGCGGCGGGCGAACGCTAGTTCCGGCATTGGCAAAACGCGGCATTCAACTGATTCAAGCGCCGGAATTTGAAATAAGATATGTCGGGTTCAATTTTTCCGACCCGTTGCTGGCGAATAATCTTAATTTGCGAAAAGCCATCAGCCTGGCGTATAATGTCGAAACTATTATCGAACATTCCAACTATCAGATGATTCCGGCACAAGGTCCGATTCCTCAAGGTGTTTCCGGATATGATGAAAAGTTTAAAAATCCTTTTACCGCGTTGAATATTGAAGCCGCCAAAACTTATCTGGCGCAGGCGGGTTATCCCGGCGGAATTGACCCGGCCACCGGACAACAATTGACGCTGACCTACGACCAGAATGGCAATGCCGCCGGAAACCGTCAATTAGCGGAACTGATGGTGCGGGATATGGCCGCCATCGGCATCAAAATCATTCCGTTGCTCAACAACAACCCGCGCTTTTTTCAAAAAATGCGTAAAGGAAAATTTCAGTTGTTTCGCTTATCCTGGGTCGGAGATTATCCTGACGCGGAAAATTTTCTTCAGTTGTTTTATGGGAAAAATGCCGGAAGTTGCAACCGCGTCTTCTATCGTGATGAAAAATTTGACCGGATGTTTGAACAGATTATGCCGATGCCTGACAGCCCGGAACGCACCCGGTTGTACGAGGAAATGGTTAAATACATCACCGCGCAGTGTCCGTGGATTTTTGAAAGCTTTCCCATTTCATTTCAACTGAATCATGCCTGGCTGCAAAATTATATACCGCATGATTTTGCCTTTGCCAGATGGAAATATCTCGCGATAGACCATGAGCTCCGCTCCAAAATGAAAAAATCTTTCACTCCGCTCTCCATGGAAGAACTTCGCCAGTGATGTCACCGCCGGAGGCATTTTGCAGGCTCACGCAACTTGTTCTTTGTATAAATGCTGCTGAAATTCGATGAACAGCTTACTGATGTTTGAAACGCTACCCAAAATATCTTTCGCATCTTCCAATGAGTGATATTTATTTGTCAGCAGGATTGGCAGTTTTTCCTGATCAAGTTCTTCCACGCCGGTTTCAATATATTTGCTCAAGACGAATTCAATGAACTCTTTCTGCTTATCGTTGAGCAAGGCAAAGATCGTGGCCTGTGCCGCCGCAACTCTGGCTTCTCTTGTCATAGCAATATATTCGCCATTGAACACATATTCCAACACATCGTACAAGTCGCTTTTTTCCATGTCAACCAGTTGTTGAACAATCAGCAAATCTGATTTGGGGAAGCCGACTTCTTCTAATTTTTCTAACAAAGTTTTCCGGGTAACAGGATTGCTCCAAAGTGTCCGCAATTCTTCTTCATTTTTGAAAAGATTGGGCAATTCGCCCAGCAGATTATTTAAAAATTCCTCCGCTGAAATCGGTTTGCCGTCAGCGTTCCAGAATGAAGTTGAAACCATGTGCTGAATCTGGCGTTCCTTGCCGTCCTTCAATTTTACTTTTACTTTCTTTTTGCACACGCAAGGCTGTTGCCCACATTGACCGCACGGCGGCGGCGGTTCTTTTACACAAATGCAAGGACGTTGCCCGCATAGCTTGCAGGGTTGCGGCGGTTGCTTCTCGCAAACACAAGGATTCTGGCCGCATTTGGCGCAAGGTTCTTCTTCCACCGGTTCGCCATCCCATTCTTTATCGGCAAAATGATGATAGGCATCGACAAAGTCATAAATGGTGAAAAACTCCTTACCGTCAAATAATCGCGTACCGCGTCCAACAATTTGCTTGAATTCAATCATGTGATTTATCGGGCGCATCAAGATGATGTTACGGATATTCCGCGCATCAACGCCGGTGGAGAGTTTTTGCGAAGTCGTTAAAATAGTTGGAATAGTTTTTTCGTTATCCTGAAACTCTCTTAAAAACTGTTCGCCTCTTTCTCCATCATTGGCGGTAACGCGTACACAGTAATTCGGATTTTTGCTTTGCTTGTCCTGATTGACCAGATCGCGCACTGCGGCTGCATGATCCTGGGTGGCGCAAAAGACTATCGATTTTTCTTTCTGGTTTATCAAGTCCATGAAAATCTGAACGCGCTTGGCTTCCCGGGCTTTTATCTCAATAATCCGGTTAAAGTCAGTTTCGATGTAACGCTTTCCCGCTTCAATCTCGCCTTCAATAATGGTGTCATCGCTGGTGTAGATATAATCGTCCAGCGTGGTTTGAATCCGTTTTACCTTGAAAGGGGTCAAGAACCCGTCGTTAATGCCTTCCTTGAGGGAATAAATATAAACCGGCTCGCCAAAATATTTGTAGGTATCAACGTTGTCTTTGCGTTTCGGGGTGGCAGTTAAACCCAATTGAACGGCAGGCGAGAAATATTCCATAATTCCCCGCCAGTTGCTTTCGTCATTGGCTCCGCCGCGGTGACACTCGTCGATGATGATGAAATCAAAATAATCGGCAGGATATTGCCCGAAGTAACATTCGTCCATGGGATTGCCAACCCCGGGAGCGCCAATCTCCCGATTGGCTAAATTAACCCCGGGAGCGCCAATCTCCCGATTGGCTGAATTAACCCCGGGAGCACCAATCTCCCGATTGGCTAAATTAAAATTGCCACTACGGAGAGTGGCGTTCCCAGGTGGAATGGCATTATAATGTTCAGGAGCTTCCGCAACTTTAGCGAACTCCTCAGCCGCAGGGCCGGACATAAAAGTCTGAAAAATAGTAAAGAAAATACTGCCGTTGGTCGGCACTCTGCCGTCTTTTTTAATCTCGCTGGGCTTAATCCTTACCAGAGCATCTTCCTGGAATGCGGAAAAAGCATTGTAGGCCTGATCCGCCAGAATGTTTCTATCGGCTAAAAACAAAATGCGCGGCCTTCTTAATTGATAATTGACAGTTGAAAATTGAGAATTATTTTCAGCAATGCTCTCATTATCAATTATCAATTTTCCATTGTCCATTGCGGATAAGTTCCATCGTGCCTGAAACAGTTTCCACGCGATTTGAAACGCAATCGCTGTTTTGCCGGTTCCAGTTGCCAGCGTCAGCAAAATGCGTTCCTGGTTGTTCGCTATTGCTTCCAGAGTATTTTTTACCGCGAGTTCCTGATAGTAGCGTAATTGCCAGGTTCCGCTTTTATCTTCAAACGGAATGGCGCTGAATTTTTCCCGCCATTCGTTTTGAACAGCAAAGGTTTTATTCCACAGTTCATCGGGGGGAAGGTAATTGGCAACCAATCCCTCGACGCCGGTTTTCATACAAATACTGTAAATCTCTTTGCCGTTGGTGGCGTAGGTGGTTTCCAGATTCAGTTTTTCGGCATATAGCTTGGCCTGCATCACGCCTTCGCCAACGCCCAACTCATCGCTCTTGGCTTCCACTACCGCCAGTTTGATGCCTTTGTAAACCAACACATAATCAGCGCTAAGGCTTTTACCTCTGCCGCCGGTTTGTATTCTGCCTGCGGTAATATGGTATTCGCGCAGGATTTTGGAGCCTTCGACCACGCCCCAGCCGCAAGCTTTTAACTTGGGGTCAATCAATTCTGCTCTGGTTTCCGCTTCGTTCATGGTAATCTCCAAAACTTTGACGATCATCTATTCATATTAAACCATTTTGATAATCATAAAAACAATAATATGATCATCAAATAACTTTTTTGCTTCAATATGCCGGATGTATTCCAGCGTTGCAGCTTTTGAGGCCCACCCGCAGTTTTTACCCCGGGAGAATCCATGCCACTGAGACTGGCGCTGCTCCACGGCCATTCTGCTGCGACTGCGGCCAAGCCCGCTTTTACCGGATTCTGGTGAATATACTCCACGGCCTGCTCATAGTGCCGACTGTCCCGAATGAAACGATCCCAGTATTCCCGATGCCAAACTGGAGATTTGATTTCTCCGCGCGAACAAATTTTAGTTGCAGTGAATTTCTTCCACGAGGCCACAATTTTTGCCACAGTCCAGTTGTTGACCGGCTGAAATAAAACATGCACATGGTTCGGCATCACCACCCATGCTAAAAGCCGGTAACGCTGACCGTCAAAGAAAAGAAAAGCATTCTGCACTATCCGCGCCACCGGTGGCTCCCGCATAATACATGAACCGTGCCCCGCGTCTATCCAGGCCTCCAGCCGTTTACGCCGCTCCGCATCCTGCTTTTCTAGCGGCAGGTAGCGAACCTCCTGCGCCAAACGCACCAGCACACTTTCCGGCAGACTGTCCGCAAGATGAAATGTAACGTGTTGTATCGCAACCGCGTTGTCGAAATGCGGCAAATATCCCCGGCTGTGCCATTGGTTGGAATTAACCCCGGGAGCAACCCCGGGAGCGCCAATCTCCCGATTGGCTGAATTTTCCCCGAAATCGCCAATCTCCCGATTGGCTGAATTTTCCCCGGGATCAACCCCGGGAGCACCAATCTCCCGATTGGCTGAATTAGATTCGCCACTACGGAGAGTGGCGTTCCCGGCGTTCCCGGCGTTTTCGGAAATATGCTTCATAATTCCCCCTTAAACGCTTTTGCCAATACACTCTTTTTCAACTCCTCCAAATCTTCAATCTTCTGCCGGTAAATGCCTTCTAATCTTTTCGTTTCCGCGGAAAGAGCATCAAGCTTTTGGACGATGGTTTGTTGTTCGGTTTTCGATTTTGGAAATGGAATATAAATCCCCTTCACTTCGCTATCTGTTACAGCTGGATAACTTGCCCCTTTTTGAAGTTTCTCCATTTGCTTGTTAAAACTGTAAGTCAAAAGAAAGTAAAAAATTAAATTGTTACTTAAAAATTCTTTTGCTCTCAAAACAAAATAACCAGTGCTACAAACTTGTTCATCATATTCTTCTGTTATTAAAGCAACTCTACTGTGTGTCGGCCTAACTGTTGCAAAAATTACATCATTTGCCCTTACCAGTTTTCTTGCTCGGCTTGGTGCATCTTTGCCAAGGAGAACAGTTGCATTTTCTATTTCCTTCGTTTCTTTGTTTACGCTTGATACATCCAAATAAATAAATTCTTCATTCGGTTTTTTAGTAGGGTCAACTGTTTCAGTCTTTACTAAGACATCCCCCAATCTCTTCTCTTCCCATTCTCCATTTTCAATTTTCAATTTTCCATTACTAAACACCGCTTGCAAATAACTCTCAAACAGTTCTTTGGCGTTTTTGAGGTTTTGTTCGGCATTGGCTTTTGCCTTGGCGATGGCGGCAAAGGCTTCATCTAAGATTGCTACGATGCGTTGTTGCTCCGGGAGTGGGGGGAGTGGGATTGGAATATCTTTAAGTTTACCGGCAGATAACTCTTTGAACGTTGCTCCAGTTCCTAAAGAATTCAGGAAATCAACATTGTGATATAAGTAATAAAACAGAAACTTATATACTTCAATCGGCAAATAATTGTGCATTTTTAAACGATTGAAATTTCAATGTGAGTAATGAATCCAGTTTTTCTTTATCCTTGACCGGAGACTCAATAATGCAGGTGTCAATGGCTGCTTTGAATGCTTTGAATGTGGCATAGTATTTTCCGTACAGGCACGTCTTTTTTGTGTACTTCCAGTATCGTTCAATTAAGTTCAGATTTGGCGAGTATGAAGGCAGAAAGCAAAGGTCTATAGCGCATTCCGCCGCGCATTTTACAACCAGGTCGCATGTCTGGTATTTTGCGTTATCCAATACGACAGTGATGAGTCTTCCCACTGCTGCCTGCATACGTAATTTCATTAAGAGTTCGCACACTGTTTCGGCGTTGACGTAGGTGTCATTTATAACTGTTGTCAGTTCGTGAGTAGTTGCGTGAAGAGCGCCAAGCACGTTATGTCTCTGTCTTCCAGAGGCGGCGCGCACCCACTTTCGAGTGATGCACCACAAAGCGCAAACAAAACTGCCAAAAACGAAATGTGACGCATCAACAAACAGAACGTCGCGCTTGCCCTCTTTGCATTCCTCCAATAGAGGTTGAAGCTTGGTTTCTAAGAACACTTTTTGATCCATCGCGTGTTCTTCAGGTTTTTTTTTGGCGGACACGGCATGGCGCCGCTTACCAGCCGTCTGAACCCAAAGTGACGAAGTATGCTGCGAACCTGACTCGGCTTGCGAACAATGCCAGTGAGCTCTTTGATGCGCTCGCATGCCTCGTTAATCGATCGCACAGGATTATCATTCAAAGACTCCACAATGCCTGGAATATGCTGCGTAAGTTCACTATGGCGTCCCGGGCGAGGAAGCGACGCAAGCCCAGATATCCCGTCTTCCCTGTATCGACGCAATACGTTCGTAATCGTATTGCGGTGGCAATTAAATATCTCGGAAATTTTGGCGTGCGGAACATCATACGCACTAAGCAAAACAATCTCGGAGCGGCGTTGAACTTCCGGATCAGGATTAAGAAAGCGATTCTTGCGAAGTTCTTCCATTTGCAATTCATCAAACGTTATTCGAATCACAGCATTCTCCCAGAGTTAATAAAATGATTAATTATCTGGAATATAAGATACCATAAAATGCACAAATATCAACCGATTAAAGTATAA
>JBAYVM010000092.1:0-8452 GCA_041674645.1 Victivallaceae bacterium
ATCCACTCCGCTTTTTGAACTTCCGGCAATCATCAGCATGAAAGGATAAATCATGGTTACAGCGCCAATAGCAAGGCTAATGCCGATACTCCAGACGAGTATTCTAGCTTTAAAACTTTTTCTGCCAATCGGTGATATAATCATTTAACTATTTTTCTCCGGTTGTTTTAAACTCTACTCTGGACAGTATTTGGAGTTGGTAAACTGTAAAGCCGATTAACATGAAACTCAATACCCATGCCATTGCAGTCGCCGGGCCGAATTGCAGAAACGTAAATGCTTCATACCAGATATGCAGTCCGGCAGTTTCGGTGTTAGCTGAACCGGCAGTCATCGCCAGTATTATTCCTGTGGAGCTAATCCAGGAAGCGATAAATACTCCGATGAAATTAATAATTATGAGTACTTTTAACGTCGGGAAAATAACAAAAATCAATTTATCAATAAAATTAGCGCCGTCCATTTCCGCGGCTTCATAAAAATCATCTGGAATTCCCTTCAACGCCGCCAGATAAATCAGGCAGCCGGGGCCCATTCCTGCCCAGACCATAGGAATAACACAGGAGAGCATTGCTGTTGACGGATTTTCAAGCCAGCGATAGGCTTCAGGCGTGAGGCTGAAAAGTCTTGATAAAACATGACTGAAACAGACCGAGAGAGATTCAGTTGCGGGGAAAAGTATTGGTCTGGCCATACCGGCAACAGAATAAAACATTAGCAGTCCGGCAACAATAAAGCAAATCATCGGCAGCCACATCTCATAAAGCATCAACCGTCTGGCGAAAGCCAGGCAAATCAGCAGCAACATCAGGCCGATGGCAATAAAGCCGATAGCCGGAATATTCATAATAATCATGTTCACCATACCGTTTTCTGTTGGCTCATAGAACTGCTTCCATAAAATTATAGTGACCAGGCCGGTAATTACTGCCGGCAGATAATAAATTAACCGGAACAACATTTTGCCTTTGGGTACTTCTTGTAAAAAAATTGCCAGAATAATTGGTGGGAGGAACGTTAGAATGATGATTAGAAAGCTGTAGCGCAAAGCATCATAAACGGATCTCCACCAGATGTCGTCATAAAGCATATTGGCGAAATTATCCACCCCGACAAAAGTAGAATTTCCCAGAATTTTGTAATCAAATAATGCCATGTATGACCCGCGCGCCAGCGGGATATATTGCCAGAGCAGAACAGTTAATATTGCTGGGATTAACAGCACGTACGCCCATAGATATTGCCGGCGTTTTTTTCCTGAAATTATATTGTCTCCAATTGCGCCGACAGGAGTGAACAATTTGAAAACACGTTTAAAAACCAGGGCGAATGCCAACGCAATTATACCCAGAATTACATAAGCAATTATGCGGCGCTTATACTTTTCCTGTGGACTTATTTTACCAATCATCACTTCGTTCGCATGCGCGCATGAATCTTTCAAAAGTTGTTTCAAAATATTGGCGCGCGCCGTCGTTCCGCAGGCGGGTAATTCATCATTCATGGACAATTGTTCTGCTTCGTTAATTGGTATGGTCATGACATTGTAGGCGACATTACTATTTTTCCCATACGGCTCCGGTTTTCCTGTTTCAATCGCGACTTCAAACGTTCTTAGCCAGTTTGGCGGAATCAACCTGAGAATTTCATTATAGCCGAACAGCTTGAGATATTTAGGATTTACAAACCGCCCGTAGCCGCCTTCCACCATGATTTTAGTCCTGATTTCCTGAGCTTTCCTGCAATCCCAGTAAAACATATATTCCCAGGCGGCATCACGCACGGCAACCTGTTCTATTTGAGAAAAAATTCCGAACATTCTACTGTTAAGTTCTGAGCCGCGATGACCATCAGGGCCAATAGGCACTGGCGCCATGCCGGTGGTGTCAGGATTCATATGGGCAAGCGTGTTCTCCTCAATATAGGCATACGCCATGGCAATATCACCGCGCTCCCACTTGTAATTGCTGTCGCTGGCGTCTTTATATGAATATCCGCGCCGGATCTTTCCATTTTTGTCTATCCATCTTTCCGTGTTAAGTTTTGTGTAAAAATCCAGCGCTTTAACGGCTTCGTCTGAGTCGAATGTGCATTCCCATTGATCTTTATCTTCATCGTACATCATTACATCACCACCGGCGGACCAGAGGAACGGACACCATACCCATGACTCGTGTTTACCTTTGGCGAAAGCCAGACCGTAAATTCCTTTGCCCGGGTCAGTTATTTTTTTGCACGCGTCATACATATCTTCCCAGGTCCATTTTTCATCCGGATAACTAACTCCGTATTCGTCGAAAAGATCTTTACGATAAATCAGCACCCGTCCTAGAGCGCCGCCATAAGGCAATGCCCATATATGTTTTTGCCCGGTCGGCCCTTTGCGGTCAATTACCGGCCATATTTTACTGTTAATTCTGAAATCCAACTCAGCTTGGGACACCGATTTGAAATATTCATCCAGCGGATAAAGAAAACTATTTCTGATATAAGTATCTGATTTTCTGAAGTTGAGATAAAGCACATCCGGGGCTAAGCCGCCGGCAATCGCCAGCAAGTCTGTTTCCACGCCTTCGACTTGAATGCTTGAAAATTGGTCAAGCTGAATTTCAACATTTTCCCACGGGAAATTACCGTAAGTAGCCGGGTCTGACTGATATTTTGCACGATATTTGTCTTTGAATATTTGCGGAAAGTCTTTTCGGAATGCTTTTACTACTTCAACGTTTGTGCGATTAATTGTGTCAGGATTGGATGGGTCGGGGAGATTGAAGACTTTAACGTGAATTATTGTCTTGTCATTTTTTACTTCAATATATCCAGCATGCGCCGTTACAAAGAACAACGTCAGGCAAATAATTGACAACAGGCGTTGACTTGACATCTGGCTTCCTTCTTCGAGTTTATTCCATAAATAGAACCTACTATTATAAGCTCTAACTATAAGTTGGATTTTTGATAAATGCTAACTGCAAAAGGAAAAAACTATTCGCTATTTTTTTAATTTGATGATGACTTATGTTTTTATTTGCAACAGCAACTTTTGACGTTCAAATATTTAAGTTGTAAATATACGTCAGTGAATAATAGATTCCAGCCAGAATAAATAATATTCCGGCAGTGTAGCGGAACCAGATTTCAAGTCTGGTCAGGCAGTTAAACGCTTTGCCGAGATATTCGCCGCCAAATGCGATAATAAAGGCAAAAACAATAACCGGCAATGCGGTTCCGCAACCGAAAATGAGCGGCAGAAGGAAAATGTCATTACTTTTTATTGTCAACGGAATTAACGCCCCGAAAAATAGTCCGGCAGATACCGGGCAGAAAGAGAGAGCAAAAAGAATTCCTACCGGAAACGCGAACGCCAGTCCGTTCTTTTCAGCATGCTTCTGGATTTTGTTATGCATCAGATTGAATGCAATGCCCGAACTCAGCAGCCCCAACAAAATCATTCCCAGCAAAATCAGGCATGGTCCAAGAATTTCATTGAGGTATTTTTGCAGAAAACGCGATACTTCGCCACTGGCCAGCAAGCCGGTGGTTATTCCAATTCCCAGCAACACATAAGTAAACGCTCTGCCAAGTGTGTAAAGCGTTCCTGCCAGCAGGATTCGCCGGTGATGTCCGATTTGGCGGCTGATGAAGGAGATTGCCGCGATATTAGTCGCCAGCGGGCAGGGGCTGATTGCGGTCATAATTCCGAGCCAGAGCGCGGAGAGTAAAATATACCAGCTCATTTTTCTCCTCCTTGCCGGATGGTATCAGTTGGCAGAAGACGGTTAATTGCCTGGCTGATATAAGCGTCGAATTCCGCCGGGGAGTTGAGTAATTCCCAGACTTTATCTAAGCGTTCGTGCTGGATTATTTTTCCGTCTTTGATTTTGGCTGCAACTACACAGCTGGATGAGATGTCAAACTGTTTTGCCAATGGCTCGTTTTTCTGAAAATCTACTTCAGTGAATTTAATAATGCCAGCAGTCAACAATTTTTTATATTTGGCGTCAAGCAACTGCCTGGTCATTTTTTCTATGGCATTGCAAGTCACACAACGGAAAGTTGCATGCATGTAATAAACATTAACCGTTTCATGCATTACTTCTGGAATTGCTGGTGAAATAGTTTCATGAGCGCCTGTCCGGTGTTTGCCGAGCGCAAAGCCAACGCTAATCAGGACGAAGACCAGCAACAGGTTTTTTATGATATGTTTGATTTTCTTCATTAAAAAATTATTTGTTGTTTGCGCTCTTTATTTTTTCAAAATCGTAACCGAGAGTTTTCCATTGTTTTAAAATATCTTCTTCGGAAAGATAACCGGTATGCCGCCACAACTCTTTTCCTTCGGCGTCAAAAAATATTTGTGTTGGAATGGCGGAAATTTTGTATCGCTCTGCAATCTCCACGTTTTCTTTGACCCAGACATCAATAAATTCTATTCTAAGAATTCCAGTATATTCCTTTTCCAGTTTTTCCAAAATTGGCGCCATCATCTTGCACGGCACACATTTTTTTGACCCAAGATCAAGCAATTTTGGCAACTTTGCTTTAACGGTTTTATCCGCAGTTGCGTTATCAACTCCTGTTGATTCAACTGCCAATATACTATTAATGGTTGCGCTTGAGCAACTGCCCGGCAACTGTTGCCCCAGACAAATCACTCCAGTTGTCGCCACAATAAACAGCAATATTAATTTCAGTGAATTCATTTTTATATTCTTTGTTAGTTAAGGAATTTCTTAATCTCATCTGACGATGGAACTTTGCCTGCAAATTTTACTTTTCCGTCAACTGCCAGCGCCGGAGTCATCATCACTCCGAATCCAATTATCTGGCTGATGTCGGTCACTTTTTCCAACTCATAATCAAGACCGAGTTCTTTGGCCGCCGCTTCAGCGTTTTCCGCCAACATCTTACACTTGGTGCAACCAGTTCCGAGAATTTGAATCTTCATTGTAAAGCCCTTTTATTTATGTTGTTTGATTTTTATTTCTGGTTAAAGCTGTCTATAAGTTTCTTGACATCCTCTATGCAACACGACCCTTTGGGATTACGGGTTTTACAGGCGCACTGCCCCTTGGCGGAGGCGTTTCGTATGCGTTCCAGTATTTGTTGTCTCTCCTCAGGTGAAGCCTGGCGGATATCGCCGACTTTGACTTTAAAGCAATAGCAGACGTAAGTGTCGTCATCCTGAGAATGCTTGGCAAAAACTTTTTCACGTATGTCCTTTTCATCAATCATCATGCCTGAATCCAGTGAAAAGTAGACATTCGAGGAAGTCGGCTCATCATCTAAAAAAAACTTATTCCCCACAATGTCCCAGAGCGGGAAGTTTACCATTGCCTTGACTGTCTCAATTGACACTGCCACTTTTTCGCAACCCGGGCAAATGTCGTCAATAGTCGGTTTCTTTTTATTACAGCAGTTGTCGCTCATTTTAGTTGCTCCTTCATTTGGTCAGGAAGTTCTTTATTTACTCTACAGACAAAACTTTACTGATGTCTTTGACACCGCCGTTAACGGCATGTCCGAGATGGCCATCACCCTGAACTTCCTTATCTTATTGATGTTTGTGATTTTTTCAAGTTAAAAATTAAAAACAGGTTATTGGGCGGCGGTCTCCGTGTTTTTTGCCAGTTTTTTGCATTTAGGACATCTGACGCTGATAATTTTGATTTTCATTGTTTATAGCCTCCTGCTTGTTGTTTACTGGCTGTGTTTTAACCTCAAACACAAACCAAACTAACGGAACATAGTTTATTTATTTGAATTTTCAAGCGAGTAAAAAGTAACAATTACGAGTAATCAGATTTCTCATAGTTATGGTTTTAGTTTGTCTGGCATACGGACATAGACTGCTTTCTGTGACGCCCGCCTTGAAGACCGACGCATATGCGGCGCTGGAGATGTCAGCAAAAATACCAGAGGCGATAGCGCTCAAAACAATTTTCGTAATTCTTTTCATACCAAAATCCTTTTTATTATTCCACAAAAGCTCCAAATAACATTCCGCTAAAGGTTGCCATTACTATCACAAGCAAAACAAAAACTATCGTCTTTTTCGTGCCCATTATGCTCCTGATTACCAGCATGTTAGGCAGGCTCAAAGCCGGACCGGCCAAAAGTAAAGCCAATGCCGGGCCTTTGCCCATTCCGTTGGCGATGAGACCTTGGAGAATCGGCACTTCGGTTAATGTGGCGAAATACATGAACGCTCCGGCAAACGACGCAAAAAAATTGGCCCATAGCGAATTTCCGCCGACTGCGGTCAATATCCATTCCGATGGGATCATTCCTTCCTGGTTGACGCGCCCCAGCAGGAATCCGGCAATCAGAACACCGAACAGCAACAGCGGCAGTATTTGCTTGGCAAACGTCCATGAAGAATGAAA
This sequence comes from Victivallaceae bacterium, assembly GCA_041674645.1. Classification (GTDB taxonomy): domain Bacteria; phylum Verrucomicrobiota; class Lentisphaeria; order Victivallales; family Victivallaceae; genus JBAYVM01. The sequence goes on from JBAYVM010000092.1 coordinate 6,387, forward strand.
CCATTCTCCTGTTTCTCCTTTGTCCGTGCTGGTGAAAGTTGACAGGCCAACCGTGCCAGCGGCAAACGCCAGCAGCGGCATTGACGGGAATAGCAATGCCAATATGATAGCCGGAATCGCGGTTGCGATTACTTTCCACAACTTAACCTCAAACCATTTTACCAAAATCACGCCCAATATGACAGCAAAAAACGAAGTTGTCGGCCATTTCCATGCGTGAATAAAATTCCATATTCCTTGCGAATCGTCAGACTTACCCCAGTTGGCGAAAACCAGAATGCCGACCATTGAGGCGAAATAAAGCGAGTTCTGCCACAGCGGGCGTTTCGCTTCTGCATCAGGCATCTCCACCATCGCGGCCGCCTTTGCCGCTTCCTCTTTGCGGAATATCAGGTGCATCGCCACGCCGATGACAACACTGAATATAATCGCGCCCACGGCTCTGGCAATCCCCAGTTCAATGCCCAATACTCGCGCCGTCATGGCAATGGCGAGAATATTAATTGCCGGCCCGGAATAGAGAAATGAGCACGCTGGTCCGAGCCCGGCTCCCATCCGGTAAATCCCCGCAAACAACGGTAATACCGTACACGAACAGACCGCTAGGATTGTTCCGGAAACTGATGCCACACCGTAAGCCAATGCCTTGTTTGCTTTGGGGCCCAGATATTTCATCACGGAAGCCTGGCTGATAAATACGCCGATTGCTCCGGCAATGAAAAATGCCGGAACCAAACACAGCAGCACGTGCTCCTGGGCGTACCATCTGACCAGATAGAAGGCTTCCAATACCGCATGGTCAAAGCGCGGCATTCCTACCGGCAGATAAAAACATCCCAGAAATACCGTGGCGATTATCGCCAGTTTTTTCCACTCATCTTTCCAATTCATTGATGCATCTCCTTTATTTTTATTTTTCGGCGAAATACCCCGTTGCTTGCTGCGGGGATAGTCGAAAAATAGCAAATCCTTTATTTTATCTAAAGCCAACACATGGCATTATCAGGTTAAAAATAAATCCGACAATCAAAATACCAACTGCAACCACGCCGAAGAATATAAAAATCAATGGTAATTTCAATACTTTGCGTAAAATTACTGCTTCCGGAAGTGAAAGTCCGATTACCGACATCATGAACGCCAACACCGTGCCTAAGGCCGCGCCTTTCCCTAATAATGCTTGCACAATTGGAATAATCCCGGCGGCATTTGAATACATTGGAACACCCAGTAGAACCGCCAGCGGAACTGACCACCAGGCATCGCGGCCCATGATTGAAGCCATGAAGTCCTGTGGAACATAACCATGAATTCCTGCTCCCACAGCAATGCCTGCGACAACATAAGGCCATACTTTCGCCACAATGTCTTTAACGGCATCATAGCCGGAATGAATTCTGTCGTCCCAGGTTATTACCGTTTCTTCAAGCGTTTCATTGATTTTAATTTCATAAACCCATGGTTCGACATATCGTTCAATTCGCAGGCGTCCGATAATCCAACCTGCGATAATCGCAATAAGCAGACCGGTAATAAGATATATTCCTGCTACTTTCCAGCCGAAAAGCCCAAACAGCAGCACGAGCGCAACTTCATTAATCATCGGCGCTGAAATCAAAAATGAAAATGTCACTCCAAGCGGAATTCCCGCAGTAACAAATCCAATAAACAGAGGTACTGCTGAACAGGAACAGAACGGAGTGACTATGCCTAAATTGGCGGCCAGCACGTTGCCGATAAATTCATTGCGCCCGGCAAGTATTTTTCTTGTTCGCTCTGGTGAAAAGAATGAACGAATCACGCCAACCACAAACACAACTCCCGTCAACAACATCATAACTTTTGGTGTTTCAAAAAGAAGGAATTCAATTGCTGAACTAAGCTTACTCTCCGGCTGCAGGCCAAATAACGAGTAAGTCAACCAGTGAGCCAGTGGCGCAAGATGCCAGTATAATACAACCGTTGCGATTAGCCCCGATATTGCGAACACCCATTTTAAATATTTGTGTTTTCTTTCAGCCATGTTAGATTTTTTCATGTTAGTTATTTTCCGTTTAAACCAAATA
>JBAYVM010000093.1:0-8401 GCA_041674645.1 Victivallaceae bacterium
CCGGAATATGAAATAATTCTGGTCAATGACGGTTCGCCGGACGATTCGCTGGAAGTCGCGTTGCGTTTGATGAAATTTCAGCCGGAAATTAAAATTGTCGACCTTTCCCGCAATTTCGGACACCATAAGGCGTTGCGGGCCGGATTGTGCGAAGCTGACGGCGATTATATTTTTCTGATAGATATTGACCTGGAAGAAGCTCCTGAACTATTGACCGGATTCTGGGATAAAATCCAGGCTGACAGGTCGGTTGACGTGGTTTATGGTGTGCAGAAAAAACGCAAAGGCGGATGGTTTGAACGGTTCAGCGGACGGATATTTTATAAAATCATGGCGGCATTCAGCGGCATTGAATATCCGGCGGACACGTTGACCGCCCGGCTGATGAGTAGAAATTATGTTGATGCGCTGAAAAAATTTGATGACCGGGAATACGATTTATGGATAAATTTTGCTCTTGCCGGTTTCAAACAGTTACCAGTTCCGGCTGACAAAAGCGATAAAGGCAGTTCGCAATATACATTCAGTCGCAAGCTTAAACATCTGATTCAATCAATTACCTCCTCCAGCGCCGTGCCGCTCTATTTTATTTTCATTCTGGGGTGCGCTATTTTCACCATTTCCTGCTTTTACATGGTCTTTCTGGTGTTTAATAAATTGTTTCTTGAGGCTCCGGTTGGGTGGAATTTTCTCGCGGCTTCAATCTGGGGCCTGGGCGGGATGACCATGATGTCTGTTGGCGTGGTCGGTATTTATCTGGCGAAAATCTTTATCGAAACCAAAAAACGTCCAGATGCGATAATTAGAAAAATTTACCGTCGGAGCGACAGTTAATGAAGATAGATAATATATTAAAAAATTCTCTGACATATGATTTTTTTCAGAATCTTGTTGGTGAAAAAAGATATTTGAAAATATTAACAGAGGAATACGTCAAAGTAGAGCCTGGTCAGCGTCTGCTTGATATCGGTTGTGGAACTGCGGGGATTTTGAGATATTTGCCTGAGGAAACTGATTATTGCGGATTGGATATTCATGAAAAATATATAGACAGCGCCAGACAGCGTTATCGTAATCAAGGCGAATTTTATTGCATTGATTTTGATGACGCTGACAACCTTGAAATTGGTAAATTTGACGTTGTTACTGCAATCGGAATAATCCATCATTTAAATGATATAGAGTTCGAACGCTTGCTTGAGATGGTTGTTCGTAATATGAATGCCGGTGCGCGATTCATTTCTATTGATGGTTGCCGTATGTCTGACAACTCCTGGTTTGAGCGGTTAATGTTAAACCATGACCGGGGAAAATATGTTAGAAATACTTCTTCTTACCGTACTGTGGCTGAGAAGATTTTTAATAATGTTAAAGTTAATGTAAGAAGAGACTTGTTATACATTCCATATTCTCATGTAGTTATGGAGTTGTCAGATATTAGGCAGGGGGGGATTTAATTTTATTCGCATAATGTTGTTGGCAGAGTTCTGAAAAGTAAATTAACTCAATAAATAATTCTTGGAGTCAATTGCAGGGAATGAATTTTGTGAACTGCATTTTAAATATGTCTGGGAGATATTACCTGTAGACTGAACATTGGAGCGTTTGAATGATGTCTGAAGTTTCTTTTAATAAACCGTTTATTATTGGCTCTGAACTGGAAAATATCCGCAGCGCGGTTGAACATTTTCATCTTTCCGGCGATGGCGTTTTTACCGCAAAATGTCACCGCTGGCTGGAAGAAAATTTTAAAATAAAAAAAGCGTTATTGACGCATTCTTGTACTGCCGCGCTGGAAATGTCCGCGATTTTATGTGAGGTTAAAGCCGGAGATGAAGTGATTGTCCCCGCATATACGTTCGTTTCCACGGTCAATGCTTTTGTTCTGCGCGGCGCAAAACCGGTTTTTGTCGATATCCGTCCGGATACGCTCAACCTTGATGAATCGCTTATTGAAAACGCGATTACTTCCGCGACTAAAGTTATTGTTCCGGTTCATTATGCGGGAATCGGTTGTGAAATGGATGCAATCATGAACATTGCCGGGAAATATGGATTGATGGTGGTGGAAGACGCGGCGCAAGGCGTAAAAGCTTTCTACAAAGACCGGGCGCTCGGTTCCATCGGTCAACTCGGATGCTACAGTTTTCACGAAACAAAAAATTTTATTTCCGGTGAGGGCGGGGCGTTGGCGGTGAACGATGCGGATATGTTAGCGCGTGCTGAAATCATTCGTGAAAAAGGCACTAACCGGTCACAGTTTTTTCGCGGAGAAGTGGATAAATACACCTGGGTGGATATCGGTTCCAGTTATTTGCCGTCGGAATTGATTGCCGCATTTCTTTATGCCCAACTGGAAAATTCCGGACGCATCACGGAAAAACGCATGGCAATCTGGAATTACTATAATGAACGGCTGGCTGGTCTGGAAGATAAAGGCTTGCTGAAACGACCGTTTGTTCCTGAATATTGTCAGCACAATGGACACATGTTCTATATCATTGTGGAAAATGCGGCAGTCCGGGAGAAACTCCTGGCGCATCTTAAAATGAAAAATATTCAGGCCATTTTTCACTACGTTCCGTTGCATACGTCGCCGATGGCAAAGAAACTCGGAATAAATGTTTCGCTGCCGGTGACGGACGATATGGCGGAACGTATCGTTCGTCTGCCATGTTTTTTTGAGCTTACGCTTGCTGAACAAGACCGGGTGGTCGATGAAATTGAAAACTTTTTTGCACTTTAAATAAAACTTGGGAACTGTCACAAAATAACTCGTACTTTTCTCTGTTCTTTCGGATGCTTTTTGTGCCGCTTGTTTGTTACATACCGCTGGTATGCTCCGCTCAAGCAACCCAAAAATCAACTCGAAATTACTATCGAAAACTAAACAGGTTATTTTGTTCCAATTCCCTGAAAAAAGGAATGCAGATGATGGATTCAACAAGAATTAAGGTATTGGGAGTTGCGGCTGTGTCTTTAGCTGCAATGGTATTTTCTGCTTACGCGGCGGAAAAAGCTGCGGTAACTGTGAAGACTGACCGGGAAAGCGCATTGTATAAATGCGGCGAGCAGGCGGAGTTTGACGTCACGGTGATGAAAGACGGCAAACTGTTGAAAAACGGCGAGGCGACGGCGGAACTTTCCAATGATGGCTTAAAAAAAATGGGGAAGCAGAAAATTGATTTGTCCAAAAATAATCCATTCAAAATTTCCGGCGCTATGGAAAAACCGGGTTTTTTGCGTTGCACAGTAGTGGTCGGCAATCCGGCCGATAAACTTTCCGGGCTGGGCGGAGCCGGGTTTGAGCCGGAAAAAATTCAGCCGATGACGCAGATGCCGGAAGATTTTAAAAAATTCTGGGCGGACGGTCAGAAACGGCTTGAACAAATTCCGCCGGATGTGAAACTGGAAAAGCTGGAAAAATACTGCAATGATAAACATGAATGTTACAAAATCAGTTTCGCCAATATTGACAATACCCGTATTTACGGATTTCTATCAGTTCCGAAAGGGAAAGGACCATTCCCCGCATTTGTGACCGTATTGGGCGCCGGACCGGGCGCTTGCTCGCCGAATACTCAATTTGTAGATAAAGGCGTTTTGACGCTGGTGATGAATGTGCATCCGTACGACCCGCCACTGGAACGCAAACAGCTTGAAAAATTATATAAAGAACTTAATAAAGAATTGTCATATCCTCTTCAAGGAGCTCCGGATATGGAAAAATATTTTTTCCGCCGGGCGATTCTTGGCATCAACCGGGCGGTTGACTGGTTGGCGGCACGTTCCGACTGGGACAAAAAACATCTGGTGGTATCTGGAAGCAGTCAGGGCGGCGCCTTCACGTTGATACTTGCCGGACTTAATCCTAATGTAACTGCCGCCGGCGCTAATGTTCCGGCGTTGTGCGACCACGCCGGTTATCTGGCAGAGCGTAGCCCCGGCTGGCCGCGACTGGTGTTGGGATACGGTAAACAGAAGCCGGAATTCCTGAAAATGTCCGCTTACTTCGATACCGTAAATTTTGCCCGGAATATTACCTGTCCTACCGTGGTTTGTGTCGGATTTATTGACACTACATGTTCCGCCAGTTCGGTTTATGCCGCTTACAATATAATTAACGCTCCGAAGCTGATAGTTAATAAAACGTTGATGGGACACCGCCAGGATCCGGAATTTTATGCATTTCTGAATAAATGGATTACCGGACAATTAGGGTTGGAAAAGCCGCTGCCACCGACAAAAAAATAATTTTTGTATTAACAAATTTTTCCGCCGGGGAGTGAATGACGCTCTCCGGCGGATTTTTTTATCCCGGATACGGCGGGGCAGGGCTTGTATTTTGCGCTGTAACAGGTTATCTTTGACGATTCTTTTTCGTATTTAATATCTTGAACCAAGGAACACTAATTTGATCACCGCGCTCAGAAACAAAATCAGGAGCCTTTTCGCCGGAAGCGCCGGCAAGACTGAAAAACGCCCGGGAACAACCGTTGAACCAGTGGCCGTTAGCAAACCGCATGTTGCCGCACCTCGCAAAAAACATCCTCAGCACAACGAAAAACGCGCCAATTCAGGTGAAAAACGTTCATACCAGGATAAACGAGCTTCTTCATTCAATCAGAATATTTCAGATATCGATGACAGAAAGCCACGGCGGAAACCGGTCAGCGCTGGCAAAGAACGTCAGCAGCGTCTGCCGGTTTTTGACCAGAAACCGAAAGAAATTCCGCCGAAACCGGAAAAGTTGATTGAACCGCCGGTAGTTGAAGGGAAAACCCGGTTTATGGATATGAACGTGCATCAGGATATTATGTTCGGCGTTCAGGAGATGGGTTTTGAATATTGTACTCCAATTCAGGAAGCATCGCTACCGCATTTGCTTGCCGGAAGCGATTTGGCGGGAAAAGCCCAGACCGGAACCGGTAAGACTGCTGCGTTTCTGGTTTCGACGTTCACCAAATTGTTGAATAATCCGAAAGAAAATCGTCTGCCGGGCTCATGTCGGGCTTTAGTAATGGCGCCAACCCGCGAACTGGCTATTCAAATTCATAAAGACGCTGAGAGAATCGCGCTTTTTGCCGGAATGCACAATGTCGTTGTATTCGGTGGTATGGATCATCATAAACAACGTGAAATGCTTGCCCGTCCGGTGGATATTCTGATTGGTACTCCGGGGCGGATTATTGACTACAGCCGCAGTCGTCATCTCGATCTTTCGCATGCGGAAGTTTTAATTATCGACGAAGCCGACCGGATGCTCGATATGGGATTTATTCCCGATGTCACACGCATTATCAATCAACTCCCCGGTAAGGGAAAACGCCAGACTATGCTGTTCAGCGCCACGCTCGATCCGAGCATTCTCCAGTTGGCAGACAATTGGTTGCGCGAGCCGGTTACTGTTGAAAGTGAATCCGAACAGATGATCACGGACTTGATTGAACAGTGTTTTTATTCGGTTTCCGCAGATGAAAAACTGCCGGTTCTGCTCTGGATGCTTCAGCATGAAGACTATGAACGCATTCTGATTTTCGGCAATCGTAAAGACAAAAATATGGATTTGCAGCGGAATCTGGCGAGATATGGCGTTAAAGTGGAATTACTCTCCGGAGATATTGCTCAGGAGAAAAGAATAAAAATTCTGGAACGTTTCCGCGAAGGTTCGGTAAAAGTGGTCATCGCGACTGACGTTGCCGCACGCGGTATTCATGTCGATAACGTAACGATGGTAATCAATTATGACCTGCCGGAACGCGCTGAAGATTATGTTCATCGCGTTGGACGTACCGGACGAGCCGGACAAAAAGGCAAATCAGTCAGTTTTCTCTGTGAATACGGTGCGTATTATCTGCCGGAAATAGAGAAATTGCTTAACTGCCATACTTCCAGCACCCTGCCGCCGGAAGAAATGCTGGTGATGCCGGCCAAAGACGCTGATTATCGTGAACCGGCCCGCCAGTTCCGTTCAGACCGTCCATCTTTCTCCTCCGGTCGCCGCCCGTCATCCGGCGGACGCGGTGGTCGTTCCAGCTCTCGCAGCCGTTGAATTTAAATTTTCAGTTAAAACGTATTGCGATTTATGAATGTTAAATCAAGCAATCTTCGGCGAGGCTTTTATGGGTGAATTTGCTGACGACGAGATGGTCGAGGATTTTTATATTAACCGTGGCTGCCGCCGCTTTTAGATTTTGAGTAAGTTTTATGTCTTCTTTCGACGGGTCGCATATCCCGCTGGGATGGTTGTGCACCAGAATAAGTGAAACCGCATGCAGCTCCAAAGCTTTTTTTATGACATCGCGAGGATAAACTGCCGCGCGGTCAACTGTACCGTCCTGGAGTTCAAAAGTAATCACCCGGTTTTTAGTGTTGAGAAAGATAGTCATGAAGGATTCATGTTTCAGACCGCCCAGTTTCATTCGGGCGAAGCTGGCGACCGCGTCAGGCGAGGACAGCACGTCGGCTTCATTCATTTTTACTCTCAGGTACTCCACGGCGAGTTCTTTCAGCAGCATAATCAGCACTGCCGAGTTTTTGCCGATGCCGGGAACAGAACAAAGTTCCTCTAGGGAAGCATCGCATACGCCAGTAAATCCGCCAAGCTTGTTCAGTAAATCTCTGGCGATGGGTTTGACATCTTTTCGAGGAATGACATAGGTCAGCAGCAGTTCGAGCTGTTCGTAGTCATGCATTGGTTTCAAGCCGCCGCGCAGAAAACGTTCACGCAACCGGTCACGGTGTCCTTCATTGGGATTTTTAACCTCGACAGCGGCGGTTTTAGATGATTTCGGCTTGCGTTTATTTTGGGTTGAATCCTGCTCCATTAATCCCTCTTCAGTAACGTGAAAATTTCAAAATGCGCGGTTCGCGGAAACATATTAATCATTTTGGCGTAGCTCAGATTAAATCCGGCGGCGTGGAACTGTTTTAAATCGCGACTCAGCGTGTCTGGTCCGCATGAGATGTAGATAAGTTTTTTCAAATTGCTGCGGGCAATCATTCTGGTTACAGCTGACGACAGTCCGGTCCGTGGCGGGTCAACAATCATGACCGTGCCTGGAATAATTTTGGGGAGTATGTTTTTTAGCGCTTTTCCGGCATCTCCAGTAAGAATTGCGAAATCGGCACATCCGTGCGAGGTAAGATTGTACTTGGCAGCGGCCGTAGCGTAGGGGTCTTCCTCGATTCCGACAATCGTCGGCACTTTGACATTGGTTGCCGCAACACCGAATAATCCTGACCCGCAGTAGAGGTCGATAACTAACGGCGGCGCTTCTTTTAGCATGGTATCTCTGACACATTCGAGCAGCATACAGCAACCCTGGCGGTTTATCTGAAAAAAACTGCCTGCTGGAACCGCGAAAAGTCCGCACGGTAATTGTTCTTTCAGCCAGCTCATTTTGGCTGGCGACTTGTTGCGCCAGTAAACCACGCCGTTGTAATCAGTATGCCGGAAAGTAACCGTCATGTTATCTTTCAGGGTGTGTGAAAAGGACGGGTCGTTTTTCAGTTGATTGAGCTCCTCGTTTATTTCTTCATTTGCCAGCGGGCATTCACGAATGTCCAGGACAGTGGTATTGTCTTCCATGACATATCCCAGCGCCATATTGCCTCTGTCGTGTTGGGCGTGCAGCGTTATTTTATTCCGGTATCCATATTGTTTGTCCGGGATTGACGGTTGGTCGAGAACGCCATCCGCCACCGGTATGGCGCGGGTGATAAAATCTTTAAACTGCTGTTCTTTTATCTGGTTTTCAAATGCGTATTCCAGGTGCTGGTATGAACAGCCCTGGCAGAGTTTGTAGTAACGGCATGCCGGAGTGGTGCGATGTGGAGAAGGTTTAATTATGTCAACGACTTTGGCCTGTATGAAATCGGATTTTTCTTTTATGACCCGGGCGAAGACTTTTTCGCCGGGCGCGGTGTATGGAATGAAACACACTTTGCCGCGAAGCCTGCCGATGCCACTGCCGCCAAACGCGATATCTGATATTTCAGTTTGAAAAAGATCTCCTTTTTCCACCGTCACGGTTCCTTTTGGGTTATTCCTATTTGGAGTATAACGTAGTAATATTATTGCTTCTCTTCAAGCGGCAATCAGGCAATAACGGAAATTTTTAATCAGTTTATTTTGTTTTCGAAGATTTAATTAAAAAATATTGCTTTCGGGATGACACTTTATTAAAATGAGGTTATGTTATCAGGTTTTAAACAGAATGAATATAAAAGATGATTAAACAGGAGTTTAGATATGCAAGTGCCATTGTTGGATTTGAAAGGACAGTACGCTGGACTTAAAGGCGAAATCCTCCAGGAAATCAGTGAACTTTGCGATTCTCAGAAGTTTATTCTCGGCGAAAAAGTTGAGAAGCTGGAACACGAGATTGCCGGATATTGC
>JBAYVM010000094.1:0-8388 GCA_041674645.1 Victivallaceae bacterium
ATCAGTCCGCTCCATTGCACATAACCGGCAGCGCTACTGGTGCCATTAACGTAATAGTAGGCTACAGGATATAAATCCTTGCTGTCGTTGACATACATCATGATGCCCATACCGATTTGTTTCTGATTGCTAAGACAGGCCGCAGCGCGTCCTTTTTCCCGTGCGTGATTCAATGCAGGTAATAACATTCCGGCCAAAATAGCTATGATAGCTATAACGACGAGGAGCTCGATGAGCGTGAACGCGGATTTTCGATTCATCATTTCCATTTTCCTTTCTTTTTTTGTTTCTGTTTCACGATTCCAATCTAACATCACCATTTCCGTTTCTCCTTTTGTTTTAGTTCTTTGTTTTGAGATTTGGTGTCGTTGATAGAGATTATATAGCAAAAAAAATGAATAGCAACAGGCCTAACATTAACCGAACGCAATCCTAAAACGGCTAATATTATTCTAATATTTGTGATTGTAATGTGTTATACTCTATCAAATTGTATCTTTATCTGTGAGCTGATTTGAGCACGATGTTTCTCGCAAGAAGTCATTTCATGGAAAAACAGCTTGAGAACTGGCTTGACGCGTCTATATTTAACACGAAACAATCTGGAGCGTTGAAATGAAACCTGAAATGTTATGGTATATCTTCCGTGAAATATGTGCGATTCCGCATCCGTCCGGACGCGAATCAGAATTGAGAGATTTTTTGCGAGACCGGGCGAAGGCTTCCGGATTGAACGTGTCAGTTGATGATGTTGGTAATCTTTTGATTGAAAAATTAGCCTGTCCAGGCAGAGAAAAAGCAAAAACTGTCATTTTGCAGGGGCATTTGGACATGGTTCCGCAAAAAAACTCCGCAGTTGAATTTGATTTTAACAATGATGCAATCGTGCCTTGTGTTCAAGACGGTTGGATGACGGCCGGCAAAACAACACTCGGCGCGGATAATGGCATCGGAGTGGCGGCGGCCATGGCGGTAATGTTGTCTAAAGATATTTCGCACGGACCGTTGAAAGCCTTGTTTACAATTGAAGAGGAAACCGGTCTGAACGGTGCTATGGGATTAAAACCGGAATTTCTCCAGGGCGATATTCTGATCAATCTCGATTCTGAGGATGAAAATAAAATTTTTACTGGTTGCGCCGGTGGCGCACGCGCCAGTTATAAATTCACTCCGGTATGGGAACCAATTCCAGAAGGCTACTGTGGCTTGAAGGTAAGCGTGACCGGGCTTCGCGGAGGACATTCCGGCTGTGATATTGACAAAGGACGCTGCAATGCCAATAAAATTATTGTGAGCCTGCTGAAAAATTATGCGGATGATTTTGATTTGCGGGTTGCATCGCTTACCGGCGGAACTTTGGATAATGCTATTTCGCGGGAAGCTTTTGCCATTATTGCGCTGCCTGATGAACAAGTTGTTTCATTTGCTGAAAGTGTCAATGAATTTTATTTGGATTTAAAGTCAGCATTTAGTAACAACGAGCCGGATATAAAAGTGGAGGCGTGTGCCTGGGAATTGCCTGGCAGTGTCTGGAATCATGATTCTCAGGGAAAAGTTTTGCAAGCGCTTTGCGACTGTCCGCACGGCGTTATCCGGATGAGCAGGTCAATTCCCGGCCTGGTTGAAACTTCCACCAATCTGGCAGTAATTGAAACCACACCTGATGTGATAAAGATAAAAACGTCACAACGCAGTTCATTTGATGTTGACCGTCGGCAGCTTACAGCCGAAATCAACGATATTTTTATTCAAGCCGGAGCCTCGGCATCCGTTGATAATGAATATCCCGGCTGGGCGCCTGATCCGGAGTCTGAAATATTGCAGTTAACGCGTGAAACATACCTGAAACTTTTCGGTGCTGAACCGGAAATTACCGCAATTCATGCCGGTTTGGAATGCGGAATAATTGAAGGGAAAAATCCGCATTTGGATATGATTTCCATCGGTCCGGAAATACATAACGCGCATTCTCCGGATGAAAAAGTTGAAATCGCCTCGGTTGAACGTTTTTGGAATTTATTGGCCGCAATCCTGGAACAAGTTTAAAAGTTATTTTTTAAGCTCATTCAGTAAAGTTACGGTGTGTCGGTGCGGAATGGCACGGCTGGCAGGTTTGCGGCATTGTACAGGTTGCCGGCCGGGTTATCCGCCCAGGCATAGCGTACAAACTCCGGTTCGGAAATTTCCGGAGATGAGACAATGACTGTGTTGCCGTTGATTTTTGCGTCTGCCCAGACAAATTTCCGGTCGATTCCGGCAATGGCAAAGCCGAGCAGTTCTTTGCCTTTACATTTCAACCCGCCGTTAATGTGTTCGAAATAAATGGTCAAGGATTTACCTTCTTTAATCTGTTTTTTGAAGGTTGGACCGCTGTAAGCAATTGGCTGTCCGTAAACTTTGGCTAATGCATTAAGCGCCAGACGCAGTCCGACATCCTGTTTGTTAATCGGATGAATATCCAGAGCATCGCCAATGTCAATAGCGACCGCCATGCCGGTGTTTGGCAGTTGCAACGTCATGGTTTGTGCTTCGCGCAGCGCCGCCCATTCGCTTTCTGCGGGGCTGGGCAGTTCTGCTCTGAAATTGGCCAGCTGAACGAATATGAATGGAAATTCGCCTTGATTCCAGTTGTTTCTCCAGTCTTGGATTAGCGCAGGGAAAAGTGTTTGGTACTGAGTAGCGCGGCTGGCATTGGATTCTCCCTGATACCATATTGCGCCGCGAATTGCAAACGGAATTAACGGCGAAATCATGCCGTTGAATAATACGCTCGGAGAATTCGGATTATCCGCCGGAGGGATTACCGGAATTTCTATTTTACCATAGTTGCTTTCCACCGCATATTTCCATATTCCGGCCAGCGGTATGGGAGAAGATTTTTCCAGCGCCGGGCAGGATAGTTTCATTGCCACCGCCGGGCCGGTCATGCCACCGCCCAATTTGTCGCTGTGAACCCGTACGGCGATTGCATTTTTGCCCGGCTTGAGCACACTCGCGGGAATAATATAGGAACGCAGTGTGCACCAGGAATCCGGCCGCTCCGCCATGGTTAGGCTACCCACTTGCACGTTATTGAAATAGGTAACGTCGCTTTTGTCGGTGGCTCCGATGGAAAGCTGTAAGTCTTTTCCGAGCCATTCCGGCGGCAGTTCAAGTTCTTTGCGAAACCATAGAATGCCGTTGAAATCCAGTCCGCAGCTCTGCCATAAAGCTGGCAGTTCCATGTCATTCCATTCGCCAGAAGGATTAGGAATGTCAGCCCAGCCAAGCGGATAACCTTCGTTTTTTGTGTCTTGGGTTTTCTGTTCTATTGCCTGGAGACCGGCTTTATATCTGGCAGTCAACTCTTGAGAATTCGCGACATCTATATCATATTTTTTTACCAGTTCGGACAGCGCTGGATTTTTTAACAGCGTTTTTCGGCTGGTCCATGCTTCGGCGACAGTGCCGCCCCAACTGGAATTGATTAAGCCGACCGGAACGTCCAGTCGCTGGTGCAGCTCACGTCCGAAAAAATATCCGACGGCGGAAAACCCGGATACGGTTTCAGGGCTGCAAACTTGCCATGAACTGGCAGTAATATATTTTTGCGGAGTTTCTGCAGTCTGTTGGGGAATCGTCAACAGGCGGATGTCCGGAAAATTTGCCGTCGCGCTTTCCTGTTCGCCATTTTTAGCTCTGGAAACAGAAAATGCCATATTTGATTGTCCGGAACATACCCAGACTTCGCCAATGAGTATATTGCGCAGAGTTATTGCGGATTTGGTTGAATCGTCTGCCGTAATCTTCATGGTCTGTGGCGTTGGGCTGGCGGACAACGACGCCAAATTTACGCGCCAGTCTCCGTTTGTATCTGCCTGTGTCGTTTTTTTCTGTCCGGCGAAACGCACCGTTACCATTGTTTCGGGCGAGGTGTTGCCCCATACCGGAAGCTTCGTAAGTTGTTGTAAAACCATATTGTCGGAAAAAACAATCGCCAGTTTAAGCATTTTTACATCCTTGCTGCTATGAGGGTATTTTTTATATGGAGATATATTAGGGAAGAATTTACCGGTTAATATTATTTGTGCAAATGCAGAATGTGTAACAGTTTTAGCAGATGCAGATAATGTTTACTGAATCGCGCCAGTAGCAGATTTACTGCTTTGTATTTTTTGTTGAGTGACATCGGCAGTGGTCCCGGTAACTTATAACCTTGGGCGGCGCTCCAATCAATTAAAGCCATAACTTTGTCAAAGTGTTTAGCCGCGTAACTGCTCCACATCTGCCATGGTTTTGGCTGATAGGCAAAATGAATGAAGTAAGCGTCCGGGTCTTTGTCCAACATAAAATCGGAGGTCGGCAGCGGAGCGTCTTTTGCGAAACACAGCACTGCGTTTAAGGCTGATTCATCAGTTTGAAAATATGCGGGGCTGCGTTTGTCACAGACTCCGACGTTGTCGTTCGGGAGGACTTTTTCAATCAAATTTTGCCATTTTTTCAGGAAAAGACGATGATTGCGGTGGACAGAAATAAAACAAGCGGAGCCGCAGGTCTTTATCGCCGGTTCGTAATTTTCTCCAACGTCTTTACG
The DNA here is from genome assembly GCA_041674645.1 of Victivallaceae bacterium. Lineage (GTDB taxonomy): Bacteria > Verrucomicrobiota > Lentisphaeria > Victivallales > Victivallaceae > JBAYVM01. The sequence goes on from JBAYVM010000094.1 coordinate 4,574, forward strand.
CCAGATAGCAAGAATATGTTCAGGAATGCCTGCCTGTTCATCAGGAGCATAATGATTTGAAAAAACCTGAATATTATCTTTGACGCTGCGCATTCTGATATGAATATGTTCCGGGTCGGCAGTTAGATATTTGCTGCAATTCCCGAAAAACATGCCATCACAGTCCGCCCAGGTGACGTATTCTGTGTCTGGAAGCAACATCACGTCCGGTTTGGCGCAAGTCGGATTGCGATGGGACGGGTCATGGTGAGGGATTACTTTGACATCTGGAAACTGTTCCAAAACTTCAATATCTGTTTTTGAGTAGTTACTGGCTAATACCATAACCGGTTCCGTCATAGCATTTTTTCTCATTGAGGCAATTAATATCCATACGCCCCAAATGTAATTGTTGTCAGAAGCAATGACCACTGTATTGTCAGACATTTTTTTCAGTCCTTAAGATTTCTAATTGAGAAACAAAATTTTTTACAGACATATTATATCACGGATTTTATTTAATTGCATATATAATTAAAAATAAAAATAGTAGCAATTATTGATTTTTATGTAAAATGGGATGTTATTGTCAAGCGATAGCGTTAGTTCCGGCTAAAAAACCGCTGGCAAAAGCCCACTGCAAATTGTATCCTCCGCATGGTCCATCCAGATCAAGTACTTCTCCAGCGAAGAAAAGTCCGCTCACCAGTCGGCTTTCGAGTGTATCCGGCGAGATTTTTTTCAGCGCCACGCCGCCTCTGGTGACCATGGCTTTTTCCCAGCCTTCAGTGGCGTTGATGCGCAACGGCATGGCGGTAAGTTGCTGATAAAGTTTTTCTCTGGCGGCGGCGTTGAATTCAGCGGCTTTAGCGCCTTCTTGTAGTCCAGCGTTTGCGCACATGACATCGGCAATCGCTTGCGGCATATTCTGCGCCAACAGGTTGCGCAGATGTTTTTTGCCTGATTTTTGCTGCCACTCATTAAATTTCTCCAGCCAATATGTGCTGTTTTTGTCGGCGAACAGATTTATCGCCAGCGGCACGGATGAACAGTTTTGCAGAAGTTGTGATATGTCACCGCCCAAATCAATTACGGCCGGTCCGGAAATTCCGCGATGAGTGAAAAGCAGTTCTCCGGCAGTCGGATGGCGATATTTGGGCAGGTTAATCATTACGGATACCGCAGAGAAACTTATTCCAGCGCACTGTCCAGGCCAGGCTTCAACAGTCCGCAACCCGACCAGCGCGGGCAGGGGAGTCACAATATCATGTCCGGCTTGTTCCGCCAGCATATAGCCGATGCCGCGTCCGCCAAGAACCGGATAACCTTTTCCGCCAGTGGCGATAATGACTTTCTCCGCTGAACGTTGGCGGTCTGACATTATAACTCCGGCAATCCGGTTGTTTGCCAGTTTCAGTCCAGTAACTTGAGCGGAAGTTTCTATTTTCACTCCGAGCGTGGAACATTCTCCGAGTAAAACTTTCAGAATGTCTGACGCTTTGTTGGATTTAGGAAAAACATGAAAACCATCTTCAGTAATAGTTGCGACCCCGCGTTCAGCGAAAAAACGACGCAGTGCGTCCGGCGACAACAGATTTAGCGCAGGGAGCATAAATCTTCCCTGGCGTCCAAAGCGTCCGGATAATTCCATTGTTGGCAGAACGTTGGTCAAATTGCATTTACTGCCGCCGGAAGCCAGAAGTTTTGCGCCGGGTTGATTAAGTTGTTCGCAGACAGTAACTTGACTTCCGGCTGACGCGGCGGCAATTGCCGCCATCAGTCCCGCCGGTCCGGCGCCGATAATTATAATTCGATTATTCAAAAGTTGTCCTGATTATTTTTGTGTATTTTTGTGCAATTAAATGTTCCCTGCGACAAGTCTTATTCTTCTTGCTTATTCCAGCAATAAGTGCAAATTTGTTCTTTTGGCAAACCGATTGCAGTTATTAAGTTCTCTATCGTTTGATATTTTAAAGTGCTGAGGTTAAGTTCCTGGCGGATAAATTCTACCATTTTGTTATATTTTTCTGAACCGCTGATGGCATATTCTGCGAGGATTGCATCATTAAGTTCAGTGCCTTCCAATTTCTCAATCGCCCGCCTTGCAGCCAAATCCAGTTCAGAACGCGACCTGGAAAAATTGAGGAACTTGCAACCGTGAATCAGAGGCGGACACGCTGAACGCATGTGGATCTCTTTAGCTCCGCATTCATAGAGGCGGACAACGGTGTCTTTTAACTGTGTTCCGCGAACAATAGAATCATCGCAGAACAATAATCGCTTGTTCTCTATTTGTTCTTTAACGGGAATGAGTTTCATTCTGGCGACCAAATCTCTAATTTTCTGATTTTGCGGCATAATACTTCTTGGCCAGGTTGGAGTATATTTTACAAATGCCCGCCGGTAAGGTTTTTTAGCCGCATTGGCATAGCCGATGGCGTGTGCGACTCCCGAGTCAGGTATGCCGCACACAGAATCAATGTCAATGTCTTCATTCAGCGCCATCAGTTCGCCATTTTTGTAGCGAACACTTTCAGTATTTCTGCCTTCGTAATATGATGACGGATAACCGTAATAGACCCACAGGAAAGCGCAAATCTGCATTTTGTTGCCTGGCGCTTTTTTCTGGATAATCATATTGTGGGAAATTTCCGCTATTTCACCTGGCCCCAAATCATATTTATAGCTATAATTAAGATTGGGAAACGCGGTGGATTCCATTGTTAATGCATAAGCGCCGGGCTTTTCTCCGACAATTATTGGTGTTCGACCCAATGTATCGCGGGCGGCGATAATCTTGTTGTCAAACATAATCATAATTGAGCATGAACCATCAATGACGCTTTGGGCGTATTCAATGCCTTCGACAAAAGAATTTTTGCGGTTAACAAGTGTTGCGACCAGTTCTGTTGGATTAAGTTCGCCATCGCTCATTTCCGAAAAATGAGAAAAACCGCTGCGGCAGGCTTTCCGCGCCAAATCTTCAAGGTTATTGATTTTACCAACAGTAACAATCGCGTAAGTTCCCAGGTGTGAAGTTATTATTAATGGTTGATCTTCGCAGTCACTGATAATGCCAATCCCGGTTAATCCGGCAAAATCATCAATGTCTTCATCAAATTTTGAACGGAATGGCGTATTGCTGATGTCGTGAATTTTTCGCATGATTTTGCCGTCCGGACAGGTTACCGCAATTCCGCCGCGTTTAGTGCCGAGATGAGAATGATAATCTGTCCCGTAGAATAAGTCGCCAACACAATCATTTTTTGCCGCCACACCGAAAAAACCGCCCATTGTTAAACCCTCATATTTTTTAATGTTTTAAATTTATATCGTAATTTTTATCCGAAAATCAAAAACTGGTTTGCCTTTGCCATTTTTTCAATCGGCAGTCTGGCATAAACAGGTGATTAGTCCAAGATGTCGAGAAACGCCCCGCATTCCTGACCGCCAATATTATTTTTGGCAGCATCTTTTAACAAACTTATCGCGGGCTGGTTGTTGCCGGTGGCGACGGACTCAATAACTGCTGAACGAATGTTTGCCCAGCGAGTAGATTGAACGGTTTTTGACTGGGGTTGCGAATGAGCATAAAGTATGTTCACGACTGACTGGGAAATTATTTCGTCAATTAACGGTTTGTCATTAATTTCCTCGCCCTCAGATATTCCCTGGGACGCGGAAAATCTGCCGCCGCCAAACAGTGCAGTCGGGAACAGGCCGCTGACCCAGAAAGAACGTTCAAAAACGACGGCTTGAGTGCCGATAGTGCGGCCATTTTTATCCAGGACGGCAACTACCGCCACGCCGTTACTGTACCGGCTCATTGGCGCCAT
>JBAYVM010000095.1:0-8379 GCA_041674645.1 Victivallaceae bacterium
CGATGTACCCAATACGCGGAGAAATTGAAATCGATGGCAAAATCCGGCGCAGTTCAGTAGAAAACGAGAAAGCCATCCGCCGACAGCTGGTCTATCTGCCGGATGATCCATTTCTTCCTCTCAGAAGCACCGGACGGGAGTTTCTTTTGTCAGTAGCACGTCTCTACAATTTGGACAGTTTACACGCAATGAAACACGCCGAAACGCTGCTTGAGGTGTTTGACTTAAAAGAAAAGGCAGACAGTCAGATAGCGTCATATTCCACCGGGCAGAAGAAAAAGCTGGGTCTATGTTCAGCATTGATTACCGAGGCCCCGATTATAGTACTGGATGAACCGTTTTCCGGCGGTCTGGATTCAGCCGCCCTGCTGGCAATGAGCAAAATCCTCAAAATGTTAGCAGGACGAGTTGACGTGACTGTCGTCATGGCAGTGCCGGTACCGGAGCTGGTCGAACCGCTGGCCGACAAACTCGTCATCCTGGCCGACGGAAAAGTTATCGCCTACGATACGCCGGACGCAATTAAACAACAGGCAGGCGGCGATATTTCGCTTTCCGAAGCCCTCGAAAAACTTGCCAATCCCAACAGAATAAACACTATCGACCAATATCTGGAGGAGAGAAAATCGTGAAAGCACGCCCTTATCTCCTGAAACCCCTACCGCCGCTCTGGTTGCTACTACTGTTTTTCGGTACAATCGGAGGCTCGTACCTGATTGATATGGCTTATGAAATCAGAAGTAATCTTTTGCCGCTGAGATGCATACTCATCGTTGTTGGAACACTTACCTTCGGGTTATGGAGAGTTATCGCGTTCTATCCCTATCCTGACAGTCGATATGGCAAATGGCTGGCACTGACTCCGTGGCGCTACTGGCAGCAACTACCCAAAGGCTCAGTCCAGTTAACTATCACCGACTGGCTGCTTGTAGCAACGCTCTGCGCGACAACAAAGCTGACGAATGGAGCAATATCTGTTGCAACGCCGGCCATTATTTTTCTTTACGCTTACATCGGAATAGCTCTTTTCTCAACACTCAGAAAGACTAACTTGAACGGATACTGGGAGAAAAGAGTCCTGATACTGATTATCATTCCATTCGCATTTTATCCATTGCCGTCCATTCAAGCTACCCTGATCTCGCTGGGTATATGCTATGTATTGTGCTACAGCCATCTGCGTGATGTGTTGAAAGATTTCCCGTGGAATACCAACGCCTGGCTGAAATCGGATGAAGCTCTCCTCGCGCAGAAAAGTTTGAAGTACCTTGAATCCGGCTGGCCATTCAGCCAACTGGCATCATATGAGAAAAAAAGTTTTGCCGTAATCAGCAGAACGTTTACCATAATTTTGGTAAATGCGTTAATCATCTGGTGGTTGCATGCGCTACTAAATTTTGGGTGTGACAATCCTGATATGTCAGTCGCATTGTCAGTGTTTTTATACCCTTTTACAATTGTTGCCTGCATTATCAGACTGGCAATATATCTGTCTGGCGCTAAACCGCCAATTTCGTTCTGGGGACGCATCTTGAACGGATATTTTCTCATTCCCAAATATGATTATGTTTTCGTAACGCCGCTGTGCGCAATTGCAGTCTGCGTCTTCACTGAATATTTCATGCCGAAATCAACAAAATACGCAATCTGGTCATTTGAAGCCGCGGTCTTTGCCATACTCTGCATCTGCATGGGTTTTCCGCCAACCTTGAATAAATGGCGGAACACTGGCGCGTTCCGGATTATACGAAACAAAAAGCAAGAAAACTTGCTATCACCGCAAACGCAGAACACTGGCTTGAACCGACCAATAAATGAAATTATCATCGGTAAATAACTGACAGTTATTCCAACAAAAACTGGAGAGTGTTTTACTGCTCGAAAAAGCCGGAGTAATGCCAATATTTATTTCTAATTTCCATATTACTAAAGCGAGATATAATTATTTATATCTAATTTTGCCTGCCAAAAGATTAGATATAGCTAATTTAGATTAAACATTCAAAACAGGATATGGCAAACCATACAAACAATAATCCTTAAAAAAGCAGTCGAACTTTATTTTTAGCATTATGTCGTTTAAAACAAACATTTTATAGCAAACTTTCAAACAGCCAGAAGTTATATTTACAGAACCGGCGGAAAAAAAATCAATTGTAGTGAGCGAAAACTTTATTCACCTTACCTTTGAGGCATCCTGTATCAACGCCCATTGCCATTTTAATCATTGGCGTCGTGATTTCAAAATCATCGCTGTAATGTTCAAGAATCCTGTCCAGATCGTGCGAATTCCAGGCGGCAATCCATTCGGCGGCAAATTCTCTTGCGTTCATTCCATCCTCTTTCATTTTATTTATTTTTATCTGACTTCCCAATTTAATAAATTACAGAAAAATATAGCCATGCTAATAAAAAAGAGTAGTAACAATCACTTTTTACTAAAATAATATTTTGCTTTTCAGGGAGATAAATATATTAGTAACTGGATAGCAACAAAATTTACACTTAACTATAAAGTAAAATATTATGCAAAATCCAGTTATTTGCGGCAATGCTCGTTTCAGCATCATCTGTCCGGAATGTGTCAGAATTGAATATTCAAACTCCGGCAAATTTATTGATGAGCCATCACTTTTTGCGTCAAAGCGTGACATGGACTTTAAAGATTTCACGGTGAAAAAAGACGAAAAAGCGTTACACATCAAAACCAGCCGTTTTGAACTGATTTATCTTCACCCCCACGGTATGTTGCGCGGCGGAGTATTGAAAATAAATTTACCGGACGGCAAAACCTGGAAATTTGGCGCCGCCAATGAGCACAACCTCGGCGGCACGGTAGACTCTTTGGACGATGTAGGAGCGCCTATAGAACTCGGACAAGGATTGTTGTCTCGCGACGGCTGGCATGTCATTGACGACGCAAAAACGCCGTTACTGATTGATAACTGGATTGCTCCGCGCACTGGACGGGGACGGGATATTGACCAGTATTTCTTCGCGTATGACACCGACTACCGGGCAGCGTTGAAAGCCCTGTCCAAAGTCTCCGGCAAAATCGAACTGCCGCCGCGTTGTGTGCTCGGCTCCTGGTATTCACGCTGGTGGTATTATACCTCTAAAGATTATCGCGAGATTATTACTGAATTTGAACAGCACAAGTTTCCCTTGGACATTATCGTGCTGGATATGGAATGGCATCCACGAAATGGAGATGACGGTCTTGGCTGGGCCGGTACGCTCGGCTGGACCGGCTGGTCATGGAACCGTGAATTATTACCCGACGCGGAAGAGTTGTTGAAATGGTTCAAAGCCAAAGGCTTGAAAGTAGTGTTAAATGTTCATCCGCATGACGGCATCCGCAAACACGAAGACATGTATGCGGACTTTATGCGGGCGCTTGGAGAAGACCCGGCAACCGGCAAAGCCTTACAGTTTGACGCCGGGGATAAAAAATATATGGAGGCGTATTTTAAATACACCCATACACCGCGCGAACAGGAAGGCGTTGACTTCTGGTGGGTTGACTGGCAGCAGGACTGTCTGTTCCCGGAAATCAAAAGTGTACCGGGCCAACCGCACCTGCCCTGGCTTAACTGGTGTTACTATCATCACCGTGAAAGCGACAATCGACGCGGTTTATCTTTCAGTCGCTGGGGTGGCTGGGGCGATCACCGCCACCCGATATATTTTTCCGGCGACGTGGTCAGCAACTGGGATATGCTGGCGTTTGAAGTTCCTTTCACGGCGATTGCCGGCAATGTCGGCTGTTTTTTCTGGTCGCATGACATGGGCGGATTCCATGGCAAACGCAATGAAGAACTCTATGCCCGCTGGTTGCAATTCGGAGTCACTACCGCCTCCATGCGCTGCCATTCCGCAGGCGATGAACTGGACCGGAGGCCATGGAAATGGAGTGCGGAATACACGGAATCCATGCGTCATTCATTTGACTTACGCTCCAGACTGATGCCGTATATCTACAGTTCCGTGCGTCAGACCTGCACTGAAACTGTTCCGCTCAACCGGGCAATGTATTTTGAACATCCGGAAAAGGAAGAAGCCTACAGCAATCCGCAACAGTTTTATTTTGGCGATCACCTGCTGTCGGCGCCGGTCGTTTCTGCCGGAGTCGGCGCCGGACATATCGGATTTCAAACCGTATGGTTCCCCGGCGGCGAATGGTATAATTTCTTTACCGGAGAGAAATATTCCGGCGAACAGGAAGCGCTTGTCGGCGCTGGACTGAATGAATTTCCGTTGTTTGTGCGCGGCGGCGCTCCGCTGGTATTGGCCGAACCGTCCATGCACATGACTTCAGAACAATATTCCCGCCTGACCGTCCGGCTTTATCCGGCTTCGCCAGGCTCCAGAAACACATCCGTGCTGTACGAGGACGATGGCGAAACCAGAGATTATCAGCAAGGCAAATTTGCTCAAACAACGCTTTGCTATGAAAACAACGCGGGTACGCATATTCTGAAAATTGGCGGCACCGAAGGCGTTTATTCAGGGCAACCGCTTAAACGTGCTTATACGGTCGAATTGCATTGTGTATCAACGGTGAAAAAAGTATTGGTCAACGGCTGTGCGGCGGCGTTTAAATTCAATCTTGAAACAAATGTTTGTAGTGTCGAACTGCCGGAATCTCCGCTCTCTGCAACATTTGTCGTTGAAATCACTGCGGATGAAGTTTCCGCGGAACTTGTCCGGGCTCGCAACTTTGTCCGGCGTGCGGAACTGTTGCTGGATAAATCGTTAACCCATCTGACTCCGGCGACAATAATCATGGAATACGCAACGCCGGATTTGCTCCGCCTCGCCGGTTGCGGCGCCATCATGAAAAACGAAAATCTTTATCTGCGCGGCGATAAAAAAAGGCTAAAATTCTATCCTGGCTCACCAGAAACGGCTCAGGTTGTCGAGTTCAAAGCCTCATATTGCGAAGAACAGGACGATGGTTGCAGCACAGTGTTTGCGGTGGAATTTAATTTCCATGACACCAGATTCCCGATACAACTGCCGGAGTTCAATGTTACCAACCAAATCAACGGAAAAAGATGCATTGAGGTAACGGCGCAAGTTCATGGACGACAGATTGCGTTTATCAACGAAGCATAGAAATCCGGATTAATATCGTTCGCCCTGATAACCGTTTATCAGTTTGAGCAGATTCTGATGTCTGCCATCGGGAAGATTGAAGCGTTCGCATACTTCCTTGACGATTCGCGCCGTGTGCTCAGCCCGGCCACTCGCCAGGTCGGCGGCGGTGCGTTGCAAAGTAATTTTTACTTCCGGAATGCGACAGACGTAATCCGGTTTCTGTTCCGGTTGTTTCACTGCTGCCGGAATGTCGCTGAGCGCGATATTTTCGACATTATCCAGCCTGACCCGGATATCCAGCAACGCGTCATCATAACCCAGTTCCGCATAGAGCAAACTGATAAAATTAACCGTCTCCGCCAGCAGCCGCACCAGAGTTTGATAACCGACCGCATGATTTCTGGTGATACGGTAGTTGACATAATGAAACATTCCGGTCTTGAATATCTGCCACATTTCCGGTTCTTTTTCAGAAAGGAAACGCAACGCCATGTTAGAGAAATAACTGTCGGTCATTTCATCTTCAGTGATAAAATAGTTTTCCGGCAGCAACGCAAGCACATTAGAAACGGCAAGCTTAATTTCCGACAGACTGAATTTTTCCGCGATATATTCCGGAGGATTGGCGGCAATTTCCAGCAGAACGTCACTTGTATCTTCCGGATGCTTGCGCCGGACAAAAAACGTTTTTGAATGTTCCCGGTCTTCGGCAAAATGGCTTTGCGCTCCTGAAGCCGGCGCTCCGTCACGATTTTCGTAAAGCACACCGCGAATCATGCGCCCGAGGATTTCCCGCTGATTCCGCAATGCCCGTTGAATTATGCCGTGAATTTCGCTGGCGCGATACGCCGGACGGCTGGCGGCGTCGGCGGTGCGAATGTAAAATGTTCCCTGCACCAGTTCATTTTCCAGACCATAACCGCAAACGTGCGGAATGTCAGAAAAACGCCTGATGACAAATATCGCATAAATTTTGCCGTCCACCTCCGGGCGTTCCAGCGTAAAATCAATTTCCGGGTCGGCATATTTGTTGATAAAATTACCGATTATCGTCGGATCGAAACTTTTTGCCTGTTCGTTGGTCAAACCGGTATAGAGCGACGGCTGCCCGGCGGAATCTTCCCCGACGCCAACCACAATATAGCCGCCGCGGGTATTCGCCATTGCCAGGCAGTGACGAACAAATTTAGCTCTGGCCGGACGGCTCAATTTATGCCAGTTTACCGCTGCTTTGTAATCGAGTTCCTCCGACTCCACGCCGCGACAAATAATACTTTTCCAGTCCACCGGTATTTTTTCTGTCATAATTCCTCAAATTTCGTTTAACTTGTCCGGCAAATTAAACAGACCGCGTTTCAATCAGCCCAAATTTATTTTGCGTCGTGAACAGTCACTTCCCATTGGCCATCAGGTGTTTTTTTGAATTTGAATTCCCATTTTACCGAGACACCGTAGAGTCCGTCGGCTTCCTGCATTTTGCAAACTGCCACGGCGGAATCCGGTTGCGCGGCGCAACTGACAAATTCCTTGATTTTCATGCCGAAATTTTTAGTTTTGCAATACTGCGCGATGGCTTTTTCGAACGGCGCTTTGTCAATGTTCACCGGCGGCTGACTTTCACCGCATCCGGTCAAGGTCATTACGGCAAATCCCAAAGCGGCGGTAAGTGAAAACATCATCAATACTTTTCTCATTTTTTGTCTCCATGACTGGTTGTTTGAAAACTATAATATCTGAGGCAATAAAGTACAAACACTTTTTCATTATCCGCTCAAATTTACGCGATGGAGCAACTTCGGTTCATCTTTTTCCTCCAAACTGTAAATGGACATGGTATTGATGACGAAGGTCTCATGCGGCGGCTGAATACGGCTAATGAAATCATCTTCGGAACACTCGGTTTTCAAAGCAAGTTTCAACGTGCAATGCGGAGTGAACGGATATTTTATCGGATTAAATTTAATCCCGGAGGCGAACAACATATTATGAACATTGATAAAATGCTCCGGCTGTTTTAACGTGTAATAATAAATCCCGGTGTCCGGAAAACGTTCAACATGACCAAATTCAGCTTCAAACGGCGTTATTGACTTGGCGATTCCGGCCAGTTTGGCAAATGTTTCTTCCGGATTTTGTCCGGCCATAACCGTTCCGAGGCCGCCTGAACCGGCCAAAGTTATTTCCACGGACAGGTGTGACCGGTCAGGATCAAAACAGCGGCGTATTTCTTTGACCCTGTCAGCTACCGGCGACGGCACATTCAACACAATATATGTCGACGCTTGAAAGATATCTTTGACTTGCATCCGCAAAACCTTCCTGTTGTTCAGCCTGCTCTATTTTATCTTCAATTTCTCGATTTTCTTCTTGAGGTAAAAACGTCCGTAACGCTGATATATTTTTACCACCACCACAGTGACTTCATCGCCGCTGCGTTTATGCCTCAACGCCCGGGCAATATCATCCAGACTGTTTATGGTTGTTTCATCAATTTGCAACAACACATCACCACGTTCAAGGCTGGTTGTATTATCCGGCAGATTACTGATTATCAATCCGTCCTTGAACGGGTAATCAAGCGCCCGCGCCAGTTCTTCCGACAATATTTGCACTCCGATTCCAAGCTTTATTTCCGCCAACTCACTGCCGTTAGCTTCAAGCAGCGACTGGGCGATTACAGTTATAGATTTGCCGGAATCAAATTGCAGAGAAATCGGCTCACCGACTTTCATTTGCCATAATTTACGGCATAAAGTCATAATATTCGTCAATGGTTTTCCATCAACGCCCGATACGCGCATTTCCGGTTGCAATCCAGCTTTCCAAGCCGGAGAATCTTTAATCACGTCTCTCAGAAAAAACGCCAGCTCTCCATTTTTCAACCGGTTTACGGCAGGAATTATCCCGACTGAAACATTGCGAAAACGTTCAGGAACCAGCCAACGGGCAAGAATATTTTCCACCCGCTGCAACGGCACGGCAAAACCGATGCCTTGAGTTCCTTTTAGAACGGCGGTATTGATGCCAATCATTTCAGCGTTGAGATTTATCAGCGGACCGCCGCTGTTTCCCGGGTGAACAGCAGCATCAGTCTGAAGTATGTCACCGAAAATAATCTGATTCTGATAAGTTATTTTGCGTCCGATTGCGCTGAGCACGCCGCTTGAAATGCTGCTTCCCAGCCCGTAAGGATTGCCGACAACAATGACCGTTTCTCCGAGCAGCAAATCTCCTGGTTCGCCCATCTGTATCGGACAAACTTTTCCATCAAGCCCGACC
>JBAYVM010000096.1:0-8354 GCA_041674645.1 Victivallaceae bacterium
CCGGCAACGGCAGCGGGGGAAAAGCTTCTCCGCCTTGACGCCGCTGGGCTTTTGCTTTTGGCGGAGCTCCCACCGGACGCAAAAAATCATCTTCTCCGGCACGAATCATGCCGCATGTGATTGCGAAAACCACCATGGTAAAAATCAGCTTCTTCATTTTTCCATTCCCTCCTGTGCAATTTCATTGAGCATTTTTTCAGCGGCAACCGCTTCCCGTGAACGCGGCGCATCGTTCATAATCCGGCGCAAATGTTCCCGGACATCAGAATATTGTTTGCGACTGTGGTAAAATTCCGCCAACGCCAGATCTGCGGCGGCAGCCGTTGCTACCGAAGGATTCAAACGCAACACCCGTTCAAAATATCCTGCCGCCAATTTCGGACGGTCAAGCTTCTCCAATACTTTGGCTTTTATCAACATCATTTCCGGATTCAAACGCATTTCCGGCTGTTCTTTTTCAAGCCGTTCAATGTAATCCAACGCATCATCATATTTTTTCAAAACCAGACAATTTCTGATGCTGATGATAACGCCGCCTGCCTGCACCTGCTGCTGCTTACTCATGCCCTGCGCTGCGGAATTCATTTTTTTATAAAGTTCCGCCGCCCGGTCATAACTTTCCGTCATTAATGCCAAATCCGCTTCCAGCAAAGCATACAGCTTGTCATTCTCCGGTGTCAGTCGCTCCCGGTCAACGGTTTTAAAAAACTTTACCGCTTCCGGGGCATTTCCCAGACAGTAAAGCTGCAACCGGGCATATTCCAGTCGGGCAAGCGCCAACGCCTGATTGTTTTTCAGTTGCAGTAAAAAATGTTTCAACGCGGTTTCGGCAGCTTCATATTTTTCCTTCTCCAACAGTTCGTCCAGAATCAAACTCTGAAAAAAATTGAACACTACTTCACCAAGAACCTGACTGCCTTTGCTTAGCATCCGCTGATAAAAAGGCATCGCCAAATTTTTCAATTTGAACTGCAAAATCGCCTCCGCCAAAAAACGGTAGCCCTCCGGCTGAATTCCAACGGTTTTCTCTTGTTCAACGCTTCCGCAACATATTTCGCAACATCACGTTCCGAAATTAAATTTTGCCGGAATCGCCAGGTCACGGCTACCGTCTGTTTGGCGTTTCCTGCCTCAGTCCGCATCGTTACCGGATATTGCCCGGTACGGAAATAATAATGCACGTTGACACTTTTCTGTTCTCCGGAACCGTCACCGTAATTCCATCCGGCAACCTTGCAACCGGAAGCCGGACTAAATTTTACCCGGAACATTTGCAACTTGTCCACTTCCAACATATCTTCATTATCCCAGAAAAAATCCGCCACCGCCTTGCCGTCGCGATTATGCAAAGAACCGCTTTCCGCCTCAAGCGATGGCGTGAATAGCGTTTCCGGAATTACTTGAAACTTTTCTTTTCCGGGCAGACGGTACGCGGCAATCGCATAACACGACCACTGATTGTTCGCATGCAGATATTCAAACCGGTGAACTCCCGAAGTAAGGTTGATGCTCCCGCCGTGCTGACCGTAAAGTCCTTCATTGACGCCATGTCGACCAGGCCACGCCGCCACCACTTGGCTGTCAATCAATAAAAATGACGCATCGGTTGAAGCAGTATAAAAATAATATGCGCCCGGCTTTTCAATCTTGATGAACCCGGTGTAGCGGTGCAGAGAATTGTAATTTGAACCGTAAGGATTCCAGCCGGAATAAACTCTTTTCTCAAATCCGCCGCCAGAAAATGTTCCTTCCCGCCAGGCGGATTCAAACGCTTTCACCGACGCAATCGGTGTCCCATTATATTTTTCCACCATGTGCAGCACCCCGGATTCCTGAACCGCTGTGTCATGCTTGACGGTTTCAGAAAACAACCTCAATTGCAACTTCTCGCCGGACGCGGCATTAAAAAACGCCTTCACCTGGCTGCCCTGACGCATTAATTCCGTAATTCCGCGCTCACGGCTCAAACTGTCGAACAGCTTGAACCCGTTAGCTCCGTCGGGAAGAAAAAAGACCGCTTCCGTGGAATATTTTGTTTTGTCGGAAGCTGATAACGGCGCGACCGTAACGTCACGATAAAAAACTGATTTCTGTCCATAGCCTGACAATGCCAGAAATATGATGCCAAAAATTAACCGCCAGTATTTCATCAATTACCGCTTTGTTCATATTAAATTAAAACTGTCGAACGGCAGAAGCCGCCTGACCTTTTGTAATATAACGGACTTCCGGCAAAATTATTATCCCTCTTTACAAAAACTTCAATTTTAATCGCAGAAAGGGATTTTTTTCCTGGGAGCGCCAATCTCCCGATTGGCTGTATTTAACCTGGGAGCGCCAATCTCCCGATTGGCTGTATTTAACCTGGGAGCGCCAATCTCCCGATTGGCTGTATTAGATTCGCCACTGCGGAGAGTGGCGTTCCCGGAAATAGTGGCGTTCCCGGGTAATTCGGAAAACGTTAGCGTTGGTGTGTTCGTGCAATAACTCATTGCTCTCTCTTTTGCGTTTCACTCCAACGCTCATTCAAACTCAAATATAATCGGCGGAATAATATTATCAAGTTCAGGGAAACGCCAATTCAGCTCCCGCCAGCCAGCAGGAATGCTTTGCGCAGGAAGAAAGGAAATTAAAAATCAAAAAAAACCGAATTCCAATTAAAACCCACGCTCTTACTTAAGTAATGAGCTCTGGTTAAATATAAAAACAAGGATATGGGTTAATTGCGCACTTGAAGAAAAATTTATTTTTTAGTTTATGTATTGACATTATCAAACCTCAGAGGTATACTATGGATAACGGTGGTAAGTGGCGGTAATAAAAAAAAAGAATAATGAGAGGTTTTGTAATGGTTAGCGGTTCTGGAATGCTGATTAGGCAATACGCTTATGATCAGGCAAGAAAAAATCCAGGGAAGGAAGTGAAAATACTTTCCGAACGTGAACTGTGCAAGGTTTATAACGTCAGCCGTCCCACGGTCCGCAAGTCTTTGGATGAATTAGTATTAGAAAAAATGTTGATAATACGTAAGGGACATGGTACTTTCACCAATCCGAGCACCTTTAAAGAACATTACCTGCCTGGCAGTAAATTATCTGTGGGTATTATTGTCGGTTCAGGAAAAAATATAGTTTATGACTGTTTTTTTTGGGATATCATTTCTGAAGCAGGCAAGGTAATTTGCGACGACTTCGGCGATATAAGGTTGATTCAAACAGTAAATGATAATGAAAAAATAATTGAAGAGATACTGTTGTTAAATCTTGATGCGTTGATTTGGATACATCCGACAAATGAACGGACTCAAGTAATAGAGGCTATTCAAGCTCAAGGTATTCCTGTGATGTGTGTCAATCGTATGCCGTCAGGAGTAAATGTAAATTATGTTTCAACAGATTTTTATGCAGCAGGCCGTGCGGCAGGAACATATTTGCTTGATAATGGACATAAAAAAATCTTATTCATTGCGGTTACTGCTGAAGGTGCATATCAGGAATTTTATCGCGGTTATTGTGATGTACTATCCGAGCATAAGATTGTCATTGATGAGCATTTGATGATTTCCCAAGAAGATGCAATAATACCTGACATCAATAATCTTATGCGATTTAAAATACCATTCACTGCATGTTTTGCTATGGGCATCTATATTTGGACAGCAATCGAAGCGTTAAAGGCGGCTTACGGTGATAATTTTAGAGATAACTGTGAATTATTGACCACATATTCTTCAAGAGGGGAATTTCTTGATTGTCCGTATGTAAATATTAATCCCAGCAACTTAGGTAGAATGGCCGCACTTGAATTGAAAGATATGGTAACAAGCAAGCGGAAAACTCCAGTCAAAATCAAGTTAATACCAGAAATAATAAGTAACAGTTTAGTATCAAAAAGTGAATCATCGGATAAAACAGAACGCATTTTAAGACCGGCATCTGAAAATGCTGCCGGAAAAATGAAAAGTTAAAGCACAGATAAAAAACAGAGCAGAAAAAATGAAAAAAAAGAAAACTAGCCAATTAGTTTAAAAAAAATACGGGATTTTTTCAAGAAAAAAAATAACTTTTAAAAACCAAACTATTTATGGGAGCAAGACAATGAAGAAAAGTCGTAACATGTTGAAAGTCAACGAGTTCACCCTTATTGAACTCCTCGTAGTTATCGCGATAATAGCGATTTTAGCCGGAATGTTATTACCGGCATTAAGCAAAGCGCGGGACAAGGCCAAAGCGATAAGTTGCACTAATAAACTCAAGCAAATTGGGATTGGTACAGGACTATATGCTTCTGATTACAACTTTTACCCGGCGTGGTTAGGTAATTCTACTGGCAGTGCAGGTCATTTATGGGATTATCAACTTGCGCCTTATCTTGGTTATAAATTCGCCGATAATGGTCCGGCAATATTTGATTGTCCCTCATTAGTAGGTATTAATGCTGGGGCCGCCAACTATTTGTCAAATCGCACTAGATGGCGTGGTTATTGGGTGAATAGCTATATTTATACCAATCAAGATAATATTGGCATGACAATGGTAGATAAAATCAAAACTCCATCAAAATATGGTTGGTTTGCCGAAGTCGGCAACCCTGGTAATTCACCCATTGGATATTACACAAACTTTTCATACAGTAATGTACACAAATTTAGTATCGCGACGACTTCCACTGTAACAACTGCAACCAACATGGGTTGGCGACACGGAGATAAAATGAACGTTTTGTTTGTTGATGGTCATGTGGATGCTCGCAAAAAAACTATAAACAATGTTCCGGATGATGTTGGAGCGTATCAAAGCAATGGCAAAAGAGTTAATGTAACTGGAACTTACGCGCAATAAACAAAGCAATTGTCGTGTTGAAAAATATACCGGCGCTAAACAATAAGAAATAACACTTATTAAATAATTAGAAAATTTTTGACAAACTGGAATGCACATAGTGAATTTAACAAAATTTAGCAGCTTATTTGTGGGGTTATTCTTTTTTGCGGCAATTTTGACAAACGGCCTTGCAGAAGAACAACAATCTCTAGAACCAACTTCTTATCCAGCCAATAAAAATTATTATCAACTTATAAAAAATACAAAAAATGATGGGTTTGATAATAAAAATCTAATATATAACGGAGGATTTGAAATATTTAATCCAAAAACTGGCAAGTTTGATGGCTGGAGTGACTGGAACACGCAGTTCTCGCCTTCAATTGCTGCCGCCAGCGGAAGCAGATCCTTAAAAGTCGCTCTTTCTGAAACGCCCGCCTGGGGGCCTAAAACAGTTCGCGGACTTGCGGTATATCCAATTAATCTTACTTCCGGAACATATTCTTTCAGTTGTATGATTAAGGGCAAACATCTCACAAGAATGAGAGTGCGGCTTTTGCCAGCCAGTGGAAAACCATTTAAATCCGCTAACCAAACATTCGAGCTGGAAGGACAGAATACACACGATTGGAAGACGTTCGAGGCTGTACTGAAAATTCCGGAAAACACTCTTGCACAAAGGATGACAATAGAATTTCTTGGAATTCGAGGGGCGGAATGCGAGGCGTTTATTGATGATGTCAAATTAATAAAACAATCAACACTGGCGAACGTCATTTTTAATTCCAGTTTTGAGATCTGCACCGTTCCCGGATGCCCGGATCGTTGGATCTCTAGTGTTGCTGATTTATCCTGCCCGGAGAAGTATAATACCGTTATGGTCTCAGACACCGCGAGAACCGGCGTCAACAGCATAAAAATGAGCTGGCATGCTCCGTGGGATAAAACAGTCGCCGATTATAGCAGACTAATGTCGGGATATTATACTTATGTGGACGAGGGGAAGAAATATACGCTTTCTTTATGGATGAAAACCAACAATCCGCCGGTAAAGATGACTTTACGGTTGATGATTCCTGAAAATGAAAAAACTTTTGTGGTTGACTCGAAGGAATGGAAGCAATACACGTTCACTTCTGTTTGGCGGGACCCGAAAAAGAAAACTGCTTTTGCCTTTATTTTACTTTTTTTTGCGGGGAAAAAAGGCGAGCTGATTGATGCTGATGTCTGGGTTGATGACATTATGGCGCAACCGGGCGAGATTGCAAACTCCTGGCTTCCCGCGCCTGGCGATAAACTTTACCTGGACAAGATGTTCGTAAAAACTGAAAAGAAAACTTTGCCAACTGTCAAAACGGGTAATTTACCCGAAATTACCGCACAAAAAATCGGTAACGAAAAGATTGTTATTGACGGTAAATTTACTGAAAAAGCATGGTACGGCAAGAATGGCGCCGAATGCAATATTCCTTTCAAACAAAATCCCGTAAGCAATTCAACCAATTGCACGATTGCATACGATGCCAACTACATGTACATCGCACTGGACGCAAAGCGCAAAACCAACTCCCCAAAAATAAATTCAAACAGCGCGTTCTCCGACGACTGGATTGAGATTTTTCTTGATCCCAATGACTCTAACTCGTATTATCAGCTTGCGATTAATCGCTCAGGCAAGATGTTTACCGCTAAATGCCGTTTTGATCCGATTGCATTTGAAGTCCCTAATTCAAAGGGTTTTGAACTCGATTATTCGTGGATGCCCGCGCTTGATTATGCCGTCTCTGAAGACAAAAACGGATGGAAGGCAGAATTGAGAATTCCATTTAATTTGTTCGACCTGGAATTGGCGGAGAAAATGCCTTTTAAACTCAATTTCTTCCGTGTTATTCCCGCTGTGGAAGAGATAAACTGCTGGAGTAAACCGAAAAAAGGGTTTCATGATGTACCATTCTTTGGAACTCTTACCGGCTTGACTCCGCACAGGAAGGCGCTGGATTTAGATTTTACCAATATAAAATATCTGCCTTCACCGGACGGAAAAACTGTCATAGGAAAACTTTCGCTAAATTCAAATGATGTGATTGACAACCTTGCCGCTGAAATGGTGAGCCCAGACGGTAAGGTTGAACAGCTTTCCGTATTTAAACAAAATTCTACCTATGAAATAATCATTCCACTTTCTCCTGCTGAAGTTTTAGGTAAACATATTCGATTCGCCGCAAAAACTAAAGACCATTGCATTCAGGCATTCAGCAAAGTAGAGCTATCAAAGCTATTAAGCCTTGGCGTGGACTCACTGGTATTTCAGGATGAGAAATACATTCCATGTCTGATTGCCGTTAATTTGCCGGAAAGCGAATTACCGCAAACTGTTCTTGAAATCGCAGCGACAGAACGGGAATCCGGCAGAAAAGTGGCAGCGAAAGAGTTTACAATTAAATCCGTTAAGGATATCTACCGCTTGCCATTTGCAAGCCTGAAAAATGGCTGGTATGATGTAACAGTCAGCTTCAAGCTGCACGGCAAAGTGATGGCAGAAGAGATAAAATGGACCTATCTCGGAACACGTAAAAAAGACTATGTCAGGATTTCCGTGGAAAAGATGCACATCGAACGCAATGGGAAACCGTTTTTCATGATCGGAGCTTTTAATGTGCTGAGTGATCCCCAGTGTAATATCAAAATTCTGTCTCAATATAAAAAATATGGTTGCAATACCGTTAAGATTAATTTAGCCAGTTATCACTCGAACTATGAAAGTTTTGATTTTGACTTAATATTTGATGAGGCAGAAAAAGCAGGATTGGCGGTTATTGTGGACATGACCGAGCTACTCGCCTTGCGGGGAACAAAATACCAATATTCGAAGAGTCAAAAACTTGATATCATCAAGTCTTTTGTTGCGAAATACAAAAACCGTCCTAATCTTCTCCTGTATCATGGCATAGATGAACCTGGCGTGCTTCTTCGGCGCGGCCGGCCATTCTGCGAAGTAAAAGATTTGTCCGAAGTGTACTGGCTTGTAAAAACGATTGATCCTTATCACCCATTTTTCGATAACCTTGAACCTCGCACATTCGCGTGGGGTGACTTGAGGTTTACGGATGTATTCAGTTATGACTGCTATGCCGAATGCCCGTCTCCTTACGAAACTAATATGGAACGCATTTTATATTATCTTCGCGAAGGCGAGAAATGCGCTGTCAGCAACGGTAAACCGATGTTCAATGTCATTCAGTTCTCTACAAGCACTGAGACAGTTAAAACTCGTCTGTTGCGCTACAACGAACAGCGTTGTTTAGCTTATCTGACTATTCTTAACGGCAGTAATGGAATCATTTTTTATAGTGGATTGAACTGGTGCGAACCAAAAAATGAACAACTTCTTTCAATATCCAAAGAACTTGAGAAGCTAGCCCCTGTGCTGTTAGGATATGAAAAACAGGAAAGAATCAAGACCGACATAAAAGAAATAGAAGCAAAATACTTTGAATACGAGGGTAGTATCTGGATTATCTGCGCAAATAG
>JBAYVM010000097.1:0-8323 GCA_041674645.1 Victivallaceae bacterium
ATGTTTATGCCAGCACCATGAATGAAAACGCGCTGGCTTACCGGTTGCACAAGGGGCTGCTGGATAAAGAGGAACGCATGGGGTTGCTGGTGCAGCGCGTATCCGGCAACTTCCATGAATATTCGTATTTTCCGCAAATCTCCGGCGTGGGTTACTCGTTTAATCCGTTTGCCTGGAACAAAAAAATAGATCCGTCCAAGGGGGTTTTGCGTCTGGTCTTCGGTTTGGGAACGCGCGCGGTGGAACAACATGCGGGCGACCATACCCGGATTGTGGCAATCAACCAGCCGTTGCTGCGTCCTGAGGCTGACGCCGGTCAAGCCGGGAAATACAGTCAGAAAATAATGGACATTTTGAACTTTAACTCCAATAAGCCGGAGTCGGTAAAATTCAGCGATATCGCCGGCAATGAAAATATTCCGGCGTTAGCGTTGTTCGCATCTAAAGACGAGGAGATGCTTGAACGCGCCCGGCAGATGAATGTCAAAAAAGTATTTCCGTGGATATTATCTTTCGATAAATTGCTGACGAGCACAGAATTTATTAAAGATATGGGCGAAATTCTGAAAACGCTGGAAAACGCTTATCAGCACCCGGTGGATATTGAATACACCGCCAACTTTGTTAACGAGGAAGAATACCGGATTAATATTCTGCAATGCCGCCCGTTCCATTTTATTGGAACGGTAAAAGAGCTGTCGGCTCCGGCAGATATCCCGGACGAAAATCTGCTGCTTCGCACCTTTGACCCGTTGTTGGGGCAGAGCAAATACGACCGGGTTGGCAAAATTATCTATGTTGAACCTGAGCGCTACAGTTCAATGTCCATTCAAGACCGGTACGCTGTAGCCCGTCTGATTGGTGAAATTACCAATCATTTCACACATGAAGACAACATTATGCTGATTGGTCCTGGCCGCTGGGGAACCGCAATGCCCTCACTCGGGATTCCGGTCAATTTTAATGAAATAAAAAATGTTTCCGTTCTGTGCGAACTGGCATTTATGCACGAAAACCTCAGTCCGGACATTTCTCTTGGAACACATTTTTTCAACGACCTGGTGGAAATGCAAATCATGTATATGTCCATGAATACTGCCAACTCCAGTAATTTATTCAATCGCGACTATATCACCGGTACGCATAATCTGTTGTCTGAAATTATTCCTGCCGGAAGAGCAATGGCGGATAGCGTATTTGTGGTCGATGCAACTTCGGTCAGGCCAGGATATGACTGTTATATCCATGCTGATACCGTAAAGCAGCAAGGCATGGTATTTTTCTGGAAAAGAGATGAAAAATAAACCCTCGTCGAGAAGACGAGGGTTGAACACTGCATTTGCAGCGGTTTCGTAAAAATAACTCTTAGTTATTTTTAGGTTTGTCATAAAATGCTTGTTTTAAACAATATAGAACTATAAATAAGGTTCAACTGCTTTTTTTAGGATAATCGTGATTTCAGGATTAAATACCCAAATCAATCATGGCATCCGCGACTTTCTTGAATCCCGCAATATTGGCGCCGACTACATAGTTGCCGGGGGCGCCATATTTTTCTGCGGCTTCAACGCTGGCAGCATGAATATTGACCATGATATTATGCAGCCGTGAATCCACCTCTTCGGAAGACCAGTTCAGGCGCATGGCATTCTGGCTCATTTCCAGGCCGGAAGTTGCCACGCCGCCGGCGTTTGCTGCTTTGCCCGGTCCAAACAACACTTTGTTTTCCAGGAAACAGGCGACCGCTTCCAGCGTAGACGGCATGTTAGCGCCTTCTGAAACGCAGAAACAACCGTTTTTAACCAGGGTGCTTGCGTCTTCGGCGTCTATCTCATTTTGCGTAGCGCTGGGCAGGGCGATATCCGCCTCAATCAGTCGCCACGGACGGCTGCCTTCAACATATTGCGCATTTTTGAAAATATCGGTATATTCTTTGATTCTGCCGCGATGAATATTTTTCAATTCCATAAGCCAGGCCAGCTTTTCTTCGCCAATGCCTTCGGTATCGATGATAGTTCCGTCGGAATCAGATATTGAGATAACTTTCCCGCCGAGCTGTGTTACTTTTTTAATCGTGTACTGAGCGACATTGCCGGAACCTGAAACCAGCACGGTCTTGCCGTCAAAACTTTCGCCTCTGGTTTTCAGCATTTCCGCGGCGAAATAGGTATTGCCGTAACCGGTGGCTTCAGGACGAATCAAGCTGCCGCCCCAGTTAAGGCTTTTGCCGGTAAGTACGCTTTCGTGAGCGTTGACAATTTTTTTATACTGTCCGAACAGATAGCCGATTTCTCTGCCGCCGACACCAATATCACCGGCCGGCACGTCAGTATCCGGACCGATATGACGATAAAGCTCCCGCATGAAATTCTGGCAGAAACGCATTACTTCGATATCGGATTTGCCTTTCGGGTCAAAGTCACTGCCGCCTTTGCCGCCGCCCATCGGCAGCGAGGTAAGACTGTTTTTGAAAATCTGTTCAAACCCGAGAAATTTCAGAATGCTCAGATTGACTGAAGGATGAAAACGCAAGCCGCCTTTGTACGGGCCGATGGCGCTGTTAAATTGCACTCGGAAACCGTGGTTTATCTGAATCTGTCCACTGTCATCTATCCACGGAACTTGAAACATGATTACCCGTTCAGGAATCACAATTCGTTCAAGAATTCGATGTTTTTCGTATTTTTTTTCGTAATCGAGAACACGGCTGAGCGAATCAAAAACTTCCACGACACTCTGAAGAAATTCTTTTTCCCACGGATTTTTCTGTTTTAATCCGTCCAATACTTTTTGTGCATACTGATTCATTAATTTCTACCCTGATGTTAGATTTTTACAACTGATTTAAGTCGGCATAATATGCGTCAAGAAAAAGATATTCCAAAAGCGGAACAAATAATTTTGCAAAAAAAGTGTGAAGTTCCGCCATTACACGCCAAATACGGTTGAATGTTACTCTTTTTTCAGCTATCTTTAAGGCTTATTAACTTAAACAAAACGATGTTTAATAGTTGGAATTTATTTTTATTTAATACTTGGACAGGAATTTATGACGGAAAATTATTTTATCTCGGCTTTTATCAAATTATTCTTTTTATTGACACCGTTTTTTGTGTTGTCAATGTTCATCGCCGTTACCGGAGAAATGAGTAATCAGGCCAAAAGACATGTGGCGCTGAAAACCTCCGCCGCAAACCTTATTGTCTGTTTTTTTATCTACTTTTTCGGGGAATATCTTTTTCGTTACCTGGGGATTACCCTTGACGCATTCCGCATCGGCGCCGGGATTATCTTGATGATTACCGCCATTGATCTGGTGCTCGGGAAAAATAAAAGCGGAGTTCCTACGGATGATGAGGTCGGCGATATTTCGGTAGTTCCGCTGGCAATACCTTACGCCATCGGGCCGGGCACAATCGGGGCGTTGCTGGTAATGGGCGGTGAAGCTCATTCCGGCGGCATGAAGCTGGCGCATTCGCTGGCGATTGCGGCGGCGGTGATTTTGGTGGCGGCAATTCTGTTGCTCTCCGCTGCGATTGAACGGGTCATCGGCAAAAAGGGTATTCATATTCTCAGCAAAGTTACCGGATTGATGCTGGCGGCGCTGGCCTCGCAAATTATTTTCACCGGAATTAAAAACTTTCTATTTGTGAGTAAATGACATGAATCCGGAAATTAAAAAATTTCAATCCAAAGATGAGATGTTCGAAGCCGCGGCGTTGGCCTTCATCAAGGCGGCGAAAAAACGCATCGCCCGTTCTGGCTTTTTTACCGTTGCCTTGTCCGGCGGAAAAACCCCGGACGGACTGTTCTCCAAGCTGGCGGAATACGATTTTGCAGAATGGAGCAGGGTGGCATTTTTCTGGGTGGATGAACGTTGCGTTCCGCCGGATTCTCCCGACAGCAATTTTGGGCGGGCGCGTGAACTGCTACTGACGAAACTGAGTATCAATCCAGAAAACATTTACCGGATTGAAGCGGAAAAACCTACCGCCGTCGAGGATTACATACATATTCTGACCAGCGGGATTTTGCCCGTTAACAGCAAAGGTGCACCGGTTTTTGACCTGATTTTGCTCGGCATGGGAGCTGATGGTCATACGGCATCACTTTTTCCCGGCTCTCCGGCGTTGCAGGAAAAAGAGCAAATAGTTGTCCGCATTCCGGGTTCTGAAGACCTGCAATTCGGGCTGGATCGCATAACGCTCACGTTGCCGGTCATCAATTCCGCCGGACAAATTTTTGTTATCATTACCGGACGTGAAAAGATGGATTTACTTCAATGTATTTTAAACCAGAAAGTCAGCAGTTATCCGGTCGGAATGGTTGCGCCGCGCATCATGCCGCCGCTATGGTTCATTTCCTATTAAACAAATTTCAAATAATTAAACTTTAAGTTGAGGATTTATACAAATGAGAATAATTCGTTTTGACAGTGTCGGCGGCGCCAGCGGCGACATGATTTTAGGAGCGCTTATTGGTTTGGGCATCGACCCGGCATTTTTGCAAAAAGTTCTTTCCAGATTGATTCCGGAACATTTTCATATCGTAGCCAAACCCAAAGCTTCACATGGCATCAATGGCATAGCGGCCACCGTCGATATTCACGAACACCACGAACACGCGCCACATAAACATGAGCATACTCATTCCGACCATCACGAACATGAACACGCTCACCATGAGCATGGTGAACACGACCATCATCATCGGGCATTCTCTGATATAAAAAAACTGATTGAGAACAGTTTTCTGCAAGCTGAAGTGAAAACGATGAGCGTTAAAGTTTTTGCCGCTCTCGCGGAAGCTGAAGGAAAAGTTCACGGCGTTCCGGCGGAAGATGTTCATTTTCATGAAGTCGGCGCGGTTGATTCAATTGTTGATATTGTCGGTTGCTGCCTGGCTTATCATCTGCTGAAAATTGATGGAATTTCTGTATCCACGCTGCCGACCGGAATTGGAACCTTCAAATGCAATCACGGAATTTATCCGCTTCCCGCGCCGGCCACCGCTGAACTGCTGAAAAATTTGGCGTCCGCGCCGACCGATGAACCTTACGAAATGGTTACTCCGACCGGAGCGGCTCTGCTTTCCGTCTGGCCGAAACTGGAAATTTCCGCATCCAGCCGCATAACCAATTCCGCCAGCGCATTCGGTCAGCGCGAACTAAAAAACCGTCCCAATCTGCTTCGGGCCATGCTTTATGAAACTGACGCCGAATCCAAACCCGCGCTCATGGCGAGAAAATTAACCGTTTTGGAAACCAATCTCGACGATTGCACCGCTGAAATTATCGGCGTTGCCTTCAATAAATTAATGGACTCCGGCGCACTGGATGTCTGGACGGCGCCAATAATGATGAAAAAACAGCGCAATGGAATTCTGTTGTCAGTTTTGTGCGAACCTGCCGACAAACAGAAATTTATGGAAATTATCCTGACTGAAACCTCAACCTTTGGCGTTCGCGAATATGAAATCACCCGCCATTGCCTCGACCGTCATTTTGAAGAAATAGAAACCGCTTACGGAAAAGTCCGGATAAAAGTCGGCGCTTACAACGGGCGCGAAATTACCCGTTCCCCGGAAATTGACGACTGCCGCAAACTGGCTGAACAGCACAATGTTCCGCTCAAAAAAGTTTACGCCGCCGCCAGCAGCGCAAACACTGAAAAACAATCTTCAGTGTAATTTTTAAACCGGGAAATTCCAGAGTGACAAAATTTAATTTTTTAACTCCGGAAAATCAATGAACTGGCGTATAAACAAAGAGTTTAAATCTGCCACTCAATGTCAAGAAGCTCCATGAAGTTAAATATTTTAAAGAAGGTGAGAAATGCTACCAGTAGTGAAATTAGAATGTGATGGTTATGAATATAATGTAATGACTTCTCCGTCAATATGTCTTTTGCGGCTTCAAGATAGAACCAAGACCTTGCGTGAGCACTCAGTGAAAGATTATGATAAGAAAAAACAGGGGAATATATTTTCGAAGGTCATTGATGTAGGAAATTCAAAAATACTAAAATATTTTGCAATTATTATATTAATGTTATCTTCAGGCTTTATGTCATATGCCAAACCGTTAATTGCAATGACTGCAACAGATGAAAATATGACAGAGTTAGCCGATGCAACAATGGCAAAGTTATCGGAGAAAAATGTCCTTTTTGTGGAAAGAATAAAAATAGATAGAGTTATTAAAGAGCAGAAACTTTCCCAAAGCGGATTGGTCAATGCCAGCTCTCTTATACGCACAGGAGCTATGCTTAGAGCGGATATTATTGTTGTGCTTGCCAAGACTTTTGATAAAACGAGATTTGTTGCTTTTGATGTAAAAACTGGGGTGCGTTTACAGGACATTCTTTTTAATAGTGTTGACTTTGAAACAAAATTGGACTGGACAGCATCAGCAGTTTTTAAATCTATTGAAAAAGATCAGTCTATAAAAACAAAAAATGTAACATTGTTCTCTTTTCTGCCAATAAATTTAATTTCTCTACAGCAGAATGGAATCACGTCCGCTGAAATGACAGAGATGCTCCTGAAACAGGGATTGTTAAAAAACGAAAACTATTTAGTATTGGAGCGTGATCAAATAGATGCTCTTGTTGATGAAAAAATTATCAGTCAATCTGCGCTGAATGATTTATTGCCAGGATCATATATTGTTGAACTGGAAGTGCGGAAAGAGGATGCATCTGGAGAAATTTTGGCGACCAATCTGGTTTTGAAGAAAAACGGGATTGAAAACATTGCCCCCGTAAAAGTCGTTTATCAAATCGGAGCAGAAAAAGAAATCTCATTGAAAATCATTAAAAAGTTAGATCGATTGTTGAAAACAAAAAAGACAGATTCCTCCCCCAACCGCAAAGTTGAAGCATTGGCATATTTAAAAGATAGCGAGATTGCATTAAAAGGTTTTGACCCCCAAAAAAGTATACTATCTGCTAAAAATGCCTATTTGCTTGATTCGAAGCTGAAAAAACAAGTTAATGAACTTTTGGAAAGAAATTATTCTTATTTAGAAAATCAATTAAAAAATTGTAAATATTCTTTGAAAAAAGGAAGTAATGAATATAATAAATTCTTGTCTCTCTCCAAATTTGCATTTGACCTTATGGCTTTTTATAAGACCATTAACGGGCAACCTATAACCCCTTGGATACTGGATACTGAACATCTAAGCGTTTTGCCATTGGAACTGCAGAAGAAAATAACTCAGGGGTATAATGAATATTTTTTAGACAGGCTTGCAATAATTAAACAAAAATATGACTATAAGAAAAAAACGCCAGAGTCTTTCGAATATCTATTAACATACAAGGATTATCTTGAGGGTATTAATGAGTTGGCACAAGTACAATGGACTTGTGCATATTGGACTGAATACATGGCTCCGGAATTATTAAATTATCTTAATAATGTAGAAAGTTTTTATAAAAAAGCCCCGCGTGCAGAAAGATTGTCTGCTTTAGTTATGCCGTGTAGATGCTATATTCGCGTTGGTAATTTTTACTTAAAAGACAACGAATTTAACGCCACAGCTTTTGAGAAAGCCTGTCAAATACTTCAACGTATGTTGGACTGTTCGATAATAAGCTGGAAAGTTATAGCTTTAACAGATTTAAATTCCATGACGTATTATTATGACTGTTATATGCGTTTTTCAGTTAATTTTGACCCATATCCTAACTATGGTGTGAGTTTTGTTAGGGAAATATACAATTCATCATTAATAAAGAAAATGAACAGCCCTGGGAAGAAATATGAAATTTTAAGCTCTTTTCTCGATGAAGCCGTTGGGGCTCCTCTTTACATAAAGGACAGCATTGCTTATTATTTTACGCAGCTACTACATGGCTCTTTAATTAAAAATGAAAAAATAGACACTATGTATATAAAAGCCGTAAGGGCAGGACTTCCCATGAAGCGTTTTATGTCTGACTTTTCTCTTGAACAGCTTATTCAGTTAAAAGAGGCCACAAAAGATATAGGTAACCCGGACTTTAAAAAATTACTGGATAGTTATATTGGATATAAAACAAAGAAAAACAATCAGGACAAAACAGAGTGCAAAACAGAAGAATATTTGTCATTGCGCCAGAAGAAAATTACCATGAAGGAAATTCTTTATAAAAGCTCGCATGGAAGCACATGTCATTCATTTTTCTATCCATCAAAGGCATTTGTTGAAAAAAATACTATATATATACCATTTTATGATATCGAGTTTACTTATTTTGCTTTGGGAAAGATAAATGTAGAAAAAGATGGAGACGCAACAGTTAGCAAAATCAAAAAATCTACTGTTGATTTGCCTGGC
>JBAYVM010000098.1:0-8317 GCA_041674645.1 Victivallaceae bacterium
AGGCGTGGCTAATTTAACACTAACGAAAAGTGCTGACGATTTATTTTACGCGGTAAAATTAAGTCCTCACCACGGATTGTTAAATTGATTACATATCACGCAGTGAATGAAATTTTCGCAGAAAATGAGATTCGCTGCATAAATCTTGTTAGTGTTCCCATTAGTGTGAGTTAGGGGTTAAGTCTTTCCCTTTTTCTCCGCGCTCCCCGCGCCTCCGCGTGAGATGGTCTTTATTCCCTTATTTCAGCTAAAATAACAAATTCCTATATAATCGAGTTTCAAATTGCCGTTTCTGCGTCAACATGAAAGCAATATTTCATCCGGCGACATATTCGCGATAAGGTTCTTAATTTCGGCAATTTTCCCGGGAACAGCTTTCCGGCCTAATTCCGCAAAGAAACGGTTTTTGTCGGCAGTAGTTTTAAATGCTTTTGCCGCCCATGAACTCAAATATCCTTGGTCATAAGGAGTAAGTTGCGTATGAGCATATGCGATTGCCGCGCCTTCAATAAATTTTTCTAAATGCGGCGCCAGCGCGTCTGAAGTAAAATCATCAACCAGCTTCTGGCCTGGGGCATTCATTTCAGTACCAACAATAACCGGCATATCCCGTTCAACCGCCGCAGCAATAATCCGGTTCAACTCATTTACTTTTTTCCGCCTGGTGTCAGGGTCGGAAAAATTCCAGTTCCGGTCAGGAATAATATTCAGCAAAGCCGCGCCTTGAGCAATATGCAAATCAAGCAATGCGCCGGGAGCAGACTCGCCACCAGATTCGCCGTTCAGCCAGGCCACTGTCGGCGCCGCGCCGCACGCCTTAACAAAATCATTCATGGCTTTGAGCGTTGGAAATGATTTTGGATCTGGATTAATATAACCGGCGCCGCCTTTTTTCATGGTTTTCGACCGGATAAGCGCTTCAAGTTTTACCTCGTCGGCTTGAACTTTAAACGCTTCTTCGATTGTGATACCCAACTTGGATGCCCAAAATTCAGCACGTTTTTGTGCGTCGGAAAACATCGTTTCAGCTTTCTTGCGAAATGCCGCGCAAACATGCCGTTCAGTAACATTACCGCCCGGAGTAAGCGAAGCTGCGTCTTTGACGAAATCAATCACCACCGGAGCTAAATACTGATTAACCAATTCCACTATCCTGCCAGTACGACTTGACGCCTGTTTTTTCAAATCAGTCAGAAAAGCGGCGGCACATTCCGGCGCATTACCGGAATGAAATCCCACGCCCATGTGATAAGCAATTCCCGGCTCGCCGGGGGAATTTATTTCCTGTTCCGCCATTTCAGGCACAAAAACTCTAGTTTCAATGCCGCAAACGCCACGCACCTTGAACCGGTTGGCTACCGCGAGAAATTCATTAACTCCGTCCAGAACGTCAAAATCCACGACTCCCGCTGCGAACCAGCCTTTGCGATGCGCCAGCCAGGCAATATATGTTGGAGAAAAATTGTAGCCGTTATATGAGTAGTAAGTATGACAGTGAAGATTGTGCTCTTCCACCGGTTCATTTATCAGAATTTTTTTTGCCAGAGATAATTCATTCAGCTCAGCCAATGCATTTTCTCTAACTCCGCGGTCAAAATTATTCAGATCTGACTCAAAACCTTTGATTTCTGTTACTGCAATCATTATTACTCCTGAAATATTATTTAAATTTTAGATGTAAACTTGCTTAAAGCGATTTAATATATTAATATAGTGTACTAAAGGCAAATTACCTTTTTAAGGAATTGGAATAAAATAACCGGTTGCGTTTTCAATAATAATTTTGAGCGGGTTTATAAGTTCAGCGCAGGAAAAACAACTAAATATGCGTCTTGCATGTTGACTTATTAAAACATTGAGATATACTTATAAAATAGTAATCATTATCAAAAAAAGAGTTCGCAGTGAAATTAAGCAAAACAAATCAGCGGCGGGTGATACTGGAAGAGCTTCGCAAGTTGACTTCGCATCCAACAGCGGATGAGCTTTATGATATTGTCAGAATGCGGCTTCCACAGATTAGCCTGGGAACAGTCTATCGTAATTTGGAACAGCTTTCCATTGCTGGAATCATCAAAAAACTGGAGCTTTCCGGCAAGCAGAAGCGGTTTGACGGCAATATCAATTTACATTATCATATGCGTTGCAAAAAGTGTCATTGTGTGGTTGATGTTGAACACGCCAAGCTGATGGATTTGGAGTTCATGCTGAACAATCTGGTTTCTGATCTTGATTTTCAAGGTTATCATTTAGAGTTATTGGGTTTGTGCAATAACTGCCGGATGCATAAGGCATAATTACGGCAGTATTAATAAAAAAAGGAGAATGTTTTATGGCCAGTCTAAAAGGCTCCCAGACAGAAAAAAATCTGTTAAAGTCGTTTGCCGGTGAATCACAAGCGAGAAACCGTTACAGTTATTTTGCCGGTCAAGCCAAGAAAGAAGGTTTTGTCCAAATTTCACAAATATTTGAAGAAACTGCGGAACAGGAACGTCAGCACGCAAAACGTTATTTCAGTTTTCTGGAAGGTGGCGATTTGGAAATTACCGCATCTTATCCTGCCGGAAAAATTGGCGCTACCCAGGAAAACCTCAAAGAAGCAGCCGGCGGCGAGCACATGGAGTGGGAAGTTCTCTATCCTGGCTTTGCTAAAGTTGCAGAACAGGAAGGATTTACCGAAGTGGCCAACGCTTTTCGCAATATTTCCAAAGCTGAAAAACATCACGAAGAACGTTATCTGGCTCTGCTGAAGAATGTTGTGGCAGGCACTGTTTTTGAAAAAGACGCTCCGGTGGCTTGGATATGTTCAAAATGCGGATTAATCCATACCAGCAAGACACCGCCGCCAAAATGTCCGGCTTGCCATCACCCAAAAGAATATTTTATGGTCTTATCAGAAAGTTTTTAATTTCATCCCTGAATACTTCAGGAAATAACAATAACTCAAGGAGAAGCTAAAATGAGCTCAAAAAGAATGCA
Source organism: Victivallaceae bacterium (assembly GCA_041674645.1). Taxonomy (GTDB): domain Bacteria; phylum Verrucomicrobiota; class Lentisphaeria; order Victivallales; family Victivallaceae; genus JBAYVM01. The sequence continues at coordinate 2,980 of JBAYVM010000098.1, forward strand.
GGTTTACAAATGTGCCCATAGCGGGTTGACCGTTGAAGTGCTTACCGCCGATGCAGAATGCATGAAACTCGCATGTTGCGGTGAAGAAATGCAATTGCTGGAAGAAAAAACCGCTGATGCGACTGTTGAAAAACATGTGCCATTAATTACCGGCGACGAAAAAGGTGTTAAAGTTGTCGTCGGTTGCACGCCGCATCCGATGGAAGAAAAACATTATATCGTCTGGATTGAAGTTGTCAACGGTCCGTACGTCAATCGCAAATATCTCAAACCCGGCGACAAACCGGAAGCACATTTCTACGTGCCTAAACAAAGCAACCTGGAAGTGCGTTCCTATTGCAACATCCACGGTCTGTGGAGAGGATAATCAACCATGATAAGCGATGAAATGGTACATGCGCTGAACGATCAGCTTAACTTCGAATTGTATTCGTCATACTTTTATTTATCCATGACTGCGGCGTTGAGTTCAATGAATTTCTCCGGCGCAGCCAACTGGATGAATGTGCAAGTACAGGAAGAGCTTATTCATGCCAATAGGTTTTTCAATTATATCAATGCCCGTGATGCAAGAGTAGAACTCGAAGCCATCAAAAAACCGGCAGTAAACTGGGACTCAATGCTGGCAGTGTTTGAAGATGCGTTTAAACATGAAAAAATTGTTTCGTCCAGGATTAACAATCTGGCCGGTCTGGCTATAGAAGCCAAGGACTTCTCCACTTATAACATGTTGCAGTGGTTTATCGCTGAACAGGTTGAAGAGGAAAGCAACGTCAAGAAAGTAATTGACCGGCTGAAAAAAGCTGGAGATGCTGAACAGGCGTTGCTGATGCTTGACGCAGAGCTGGCATTGCGGACATTAACTCCGCCACCGCCAGATCCGCTGGCGCCATGAACAACTATTAATTTTCAGAATTCTCTTCCCGAAACCGTTCTTATCGCTTCGGGAAGAGAAAACTGATGAGATTTCGCTTATAACGTTCTTTCTTTTTTTCTAATAGCGACTATTATAAAAGCAGTAAAACAGTAACTAACTGAAATGTGGAAAGCAATGACAAAAGAATTTTTGAAAGCAATAAAGATAACTGAAAAAGTTTACTGGGTAGGCGCCGTTGACTGGGATATCCGCAATTTTCACGGCTATACAACCGATCGTGGCTCCACCTACAATGCGTTTCTGGTACTGGATGAAAAAATCACCCTGATTGACACTGTCAAAGCTCCGTTCTTTGATGAACTAATGGCGAGAATCAGTTCAGTAATCGACCCTAAAAAAATTGATTACATCGTTTCAAACCATGCTGAAATGGACCATTCCGGAGCGCTTCCAGCCATGATTCAAGCGGTCTCCCCGGAAAAAGTTTTTGCCTCGCCAATGGGTGAAAAAAACCTGAAAGCACATTTTGGCAACGACCTTAAGATTGACGTGGTAAAAACCGGCGATTCCGTTTCACTCGGACAAAACACTATCAGTTTTATTGAAACAAAAATGCTGCACTGGCCGGACAGCATGATTTCTTATTTGAGCGAAGACAAAATCCTATTTTCGCAGGATGCTTTCGGCATGCACCTGGCTGGATCTAAACTTTTTGCCGATGAATACGAGCCGTATATTATCGAATGGGAAGCCAAAAAATATTACGCCAACATTCTCATGCCGTATTCTCAGAAAATACTGGAACTTCTGAATAAACTGCCATCTTTCAATCTGGACATAAAAATCATCGCCCCCGACCACGGTCCTCTTTGGCGCGAAAATATAAATTATATCCTTGATCTTTACCGCGAATGCGCATTACATCCGGCAAAGAAAAAAGCGCTTATCTTCTACGACACGATGTGGAAGTCAACAGAGACAATGGCTAAATCCATCGGCGATGGCATAACCAGTACCGGTGTTGAAGCGGAAGTGGCTCCGCTCCTGGTAAATGATCGCAGTTATATTGTTACCCGGGTAATGGATGCGGCAGCCATTGTAGTTGGCAGTTCAACTATGAATAATAATTTCCTGCCGCCAATCGCGGATATTCTGACTTATCTGCGCGGACTAAAACCGCAGCACTTGCTGGGCGCGGCGTTCGGTTCCTACGGCTGGAGCGGAGAATCCGTAGAACAAATCAACGGCGAACTGAAAAACATGGGCGTAGAATTACTGTCTGAAGGAATAAAAGTGAAATACGTTCCGACCGAAGCGGACTTTCAGCGATGTTTTGAGCTCGGCCAAAAAATTGGACTCGCGGTATTGGCAAAGTGCCTTGAAAATAAATCGTAACCGTTTCCTATAAACTAAAACCCAAACAAGGAGTAAAACATGGAAAAGTACGTCTGTAATGTCTGCGGATATATTTATGATCCTGCAGTCGGCGATCCGGAAAATGGCATCAAGCCAGGAACTGCATTTAAAGACCTTCCCAATGACTGGGTTTGCCCGGAATGCGGTGTCGGCAAAGATGATTTTTCGTCCGCTGAGTAATCAAATTCTAAAGAGCCTCATGCAAACAGCGTTGTTTCCATGAGGCTTTTTTTATTTTTATCCCCGCCTGGTTTTTATTGCCGCCAGACAATGCTATAGTATGGCTTTTAAAATTAAACACGAGGGTTTACAATATGACAAAATCTATATTCCGCGGCATAATCGCCATCAGCATCGCATTCACGCTGTGCCTGATGCTCAGTTCATGCAGCTATTTTTCACAGTATAGCAATGTTGAACATGCCAAAGATTTGCGGGTCGGCATGACCAAAGCTCAAGTGCTGAAAGTAATGGGCGAACCGCTTCGCGACCAAAAGTACAATACGCCTGACCTCTGGTATTATTACGTCAATACCGAATGGCACGATTTTCTAACTACCGAGGATGAATGTATACCGCTGGTATTTGAAAACGGAAAACTAGCTGGCTGGGGCAATGAGTTTTACAACCGCCGGTACGTAGTTGAAAGCAAGAAAAATCTGTAGTTCCGAATTTAATAACATGCGGATTGATGCATTTTATACATCTTTTCTCGTAAGATGGTAACGCTTATACATGAGCGCCGGATCCAGAGAACGTTTTGCCTGCCGCAACCCTTCTGAGCCCAAATCCTGTTCCCGGTTCATATATTTACATTTTCCGTGCAGATAACATGCCGTCTGACGCGTAACCATTTGCGCCGCGCCTTTTGACTCACGCGATGCTTTCTCAAAGTGAATATCATAAGTTTCCGGATTCAGGCGGCTGAAAGTGGAAAAACCTACCAACTCACCCTGCCCGTCATACAATATAATGCCTTCCATTTCCAGTTCATGAAAAGCGGCGAACGCCCGCCGCATGGCGTGATTTTCCTCTTCGATAAAACGTCCTTGTGGCATGGCGGCATTTAATTCAAGCGCCAGATTCAATGCCGCCGAAACATTTTCCCGGTTGATTGAAATACATTTAAATCCGGGATTTTCATGGGTGAACTGTTTAATCAAATTGCGTTTTTTCCGCAACCGGCGTCCGTCAAGCCGGCAAATACTGCAAGTGGAATAAATATAATCATCAAAATCTTCAGAATATTCAACCTCAAAAAAATCTTTTACTTCCGGATATTTATCCAGGTAATCTTCAGGGACATCGTAAAAACATCCGTTTCCGTGTCCGCGGTCTGCAAACTGTGTGGAAAGTTGCGCCAGCTCTTCCGGAGAAAAGTATTTCCCGAGCGGCATTTGAATCTCTTTCTCCAGTCCGCTGTACATCACCAGTCGGTCCATGAACCTGGTCCAGACCAACTCATATTTTTCTCCCCATGCGTAAAGATTTCCAAAATTACATTCGCAGCTCATTCGGCTTTGAATCGCGAGGTAGTCTTTAAAAATTTCTTTATCTTTCAATGTTACCGGTTTAAAACCGGAAAAATTCAGCGATTCCATAAGAAAATTTAACCTTGAGTTTGATTAGTATAAACAAAAAATAATTTAACCTGCGTTATTTCAATAGCAATAATTATTATGCTGGAACAATCGAAAATTACTGCGGAATAATCTCGGAAGAAAAGTCTCTGACGACTTCACGTTCCATAACCATTCCAGCAGAGAGCGGGTTGTCTTCCGGCAATGCTTTCACAACCTTAATCTTCATCTTGACAGTACATTTTAACGGCGTTGCAATTTTCTCCGAAACCGGCAACGCCATTTCAGCCTGATAAGAGAACTCACCGTTCCCTGTTTTACCTTTACGACCAGCAATGCTAATCTTCAATTTCCAGCACGCAGTTCCGTGACATTGTTCTTTTCCAACCAGAATAATATTTCCCGCAAGCTCTCCGCAAACTATTCCCTGCCGGTTCAGAGCTCCGGCAAGCAGTTTTACGTCCAGCGGCCAGACTTTTCCAGCAATCAACTCCCCGCTCAATATTTCCGGCAAAATATGTTCTTCACCGGAAAAATTGAATAGCTGGTTAAACAATCCGATTTCGCTGCTGGACAAAGTTCCACCAGGCAAAGTATAGGCAGCGCGGTCTTCATGCAGTTTAATTTTGATTAATTTACAAGGCAGGCTTGAACCAACTTTTTCTCCGGAAACGATGCCTTTGAACGCTTTAAACGGAACGCCGCCTCCGCAACCTGTCCATGGTCAACCTTTAAAATTGCCAACATGCCTTCCGCAACCGCAACCTCTCTCTTACGACTTACTTCTCGTCGGGGCTCGCCGGGAACTGACATGGTTAATTTAGTATCAACCGCAGCAAACAGCCTGCATTCAAAATGTTCAGCAGAACGCAACGGACGCGACAATCGTATTCGCCCGTCAGAACCGGCGCTGACTACGGTTGCACAAAATATCAGACCAGCAATCGCAAACGACATAAATCTGCCACATTTACTAAAATGTATCATAAATCGCCGAAATCATCCTCCAGAACAGACATTTCCTCTTCGATAAACTCAATCGCTTTTTTGAACGCATTCGCCCGGTGACTTATCTTATTTTTTACTTCAGAAGCCAACTCGCCGAACGTCTTATCGTAACCATCAGGAACAAAAATCGGATCATAACCGAAACCGTTTTCTCCGCGCGGAGCTTTCGCAATCTCTCCAGCAACCTCGCCACGGAAAGTTTCTATCACTTCGCCGTTGATTGCGATGGCGATAGCGCACACAAACCGGGCGCGCCGGTTCGGATTGTCGCCAAGCTCACTGAGAATCCGCGCAATGCGTTCCGGATCAGTGGCGGCGTAACGGGACGAATATATTCCCGGCGCATTGTTCAAGGCTTCAACCTCAAGTCCGGAATCGTCGGCAAACGCCGGAATATCGCAGAATTTACAGGCTGCCAACGCTTTAATTGAGGCGTTTTCTTTGAATGAACTGCCAT
>JBAYVM010000099.1:0-8240 GCA_041674645.1 Victivallaceae bacterium
ACTTTCTGACCCGGCAGAATATTCAAAGAGAAGTTTTTGATTACCGGTGTGTCTGAGTAACTGAATGAAACATTGTCGAAAATGATACGACCTTTGAGATTTTTTGCTTTAACCGGATTCGGGTCTTCTTTTATTTCAGGAATCACGCTTAGCAGTTTCATGATGCGGTTGGCTCCGGCAAAGCCTTGAGAGATGCTGGTGGAGTATGAGGCCAACGCATTAATTGGACCAAGCATCATTCCGACATAACTGTAAAACGCAACGAATTCTCCGAGCGTCATGCCACGATCATGCACCAGTGATATTCCGAATCCGATGACCAGCAGATAGGTGAAAAGACTTAGAATGTCGGTTATTGTCCAGCAGGTATTGCCGTCCATATTCACTTTCATGGACAGTTCCATGGTCGGGCGCATGCTGTTAAAAAAGTTCCGGCATTCCGTCCGCTCTTTGGCAAATGATTTTACCACTTTTATTCCGTTAATCGTTTCCGCCAGATTGGCTGAAATTTCCGACATCTTCTCCTGGAGAACGATAGAATCTTTCTGAATCACCCGTTTGAAATGAATAAAATTAAAATAGTGCAACGGAGATATTGCCAGCACCAGCAACCCGACCTGCCAGTTGAGCATCATCAACACAACCGACAGAATTATTATGAGGAAGAAATTATCCACCATGGCAATCATAGTGCGAATCAACTGTTGCAACAGAGATACATCGCTGATGACGTTGGAAATTAGTTTTCCCGTCCGGTATTCTTCGTAAAAACGCAACGACAGGCTTTGCAGATGTTTGAATAATTTCTGGCGGACATCCAGCAACATTCGCAATGCCGAATAATTAATCAGATAAATGGCGATGTAGCGCACGATTGAACGGGCGGCGAAAATCAGTAGCATCGCGCCGCACAGCATATAAAATAGCGTATAGTCAGCGTTGGGCAATACTTTGTCAATCGCAATCTTCAGCATCCATGGCAACACCAGTCCGAGGTTGGTGAACATGACAAGGGTAACTGCCGCTCCTGCAAGTAGATAGCGGTACGGCTTGAGCAGTGTCAGTAATCTGAACTTAGACATTCTCTGTTAAAGACCTCATCAGCTGCTTACCTTAAAAAAATATATGCGATGTTTCGAAAAGTGTAAATAAAAATTTATGTATGCGTACAAGTTAATATTTTACATCCGGCATACAGCTGTTGCAAGTACTTTTTGCAGGAAAACCCGTAATGATTTTAAGTCAGCGCGGCTGAAATTAAAAGTCAAATGTTCGGAGAAAAGTTTTCAGAGCCGAGAACGTTGAGGTCACGGCGGCTGGAAAGTTTTTACCACGAAAATCACGAACAACGAGAAGATGTGAACTTAACCGGCTTTGCCATAACTTTTGACGCGAAGCGTCTTTGGACTGCGGTGCCCCTGTGCCGCTTTGATTTTCATCTTTATTGAATTCCTGTAATGCTTAATCTCAGGCAAGAGAGTCTGAGTTACATTGAAATAACAAATTCCTGCAATGAATAATTTATTAACTTGACAAACTAATTTATTGCATTGTTGCTATGTAAAATGCAGTAAATATTGCATTTTACATAGCTAATAGTGTGTGTGGTTGCATTTAATGTTGATTGTGGGAACAAAAAAATATGGTGGCAAATTTAAAATTGCCGCTGTAATAGTTTGCCGGTGAGATTAGTATTTGCCGCTTCGTCCGTTCAGCGCTTCTCCGACATTCAGGGTATGATTTTTGATGCGGCGCAGCGCAATCATTATATCACTGAAGGTAAGGGCGAAAATCGGCGGATATTTTTGCAACTTGAGCATTTTGAGATGATGGTCACGAATTTTATCGGCTTCATCGCTGAGCGTTTGATACCTTTCGGTAAACTTTAGCATCAACCCTTCGCTGTCTTCCTTTATCCATTCATCAGCAACGGCGTAGAACGCTTGAACATGATTGAGATATTGGCTCAGTTGCATATTGGTTTCCGGTTGCAACGGAATATTGTTTTCGAACAGGCGTTCGCGGTATTTGACGATATTGGCGCAATAATCGCAAATGCTTTCCAGTTCATCGCTGATGCGAATCAGTGAATTAACACTGGATGTCTGAGCTTCATCTAATTCAAACAGCAATACTTTACTGAGGAAAATAGTAATTTCCTTCTGCATTTCGTCGGTAGCCTCTTCGATTTCCTTGACCCGGGTGGAGAGAGTGCCCAACATTTCGGCAGAAAGCAGGAACTGACCGGCTTTATCAATGGCTTCCGCTGTCTTGTCCGCCATTCTTGCGGTGACCATTTGCGCTTCTTCAATCGCCATGACCGGAGAAAGGTTGCGGATATTGCCGAAATAGGTGAACTTCTCGATTTCTTTATATTTGCGGTCGGGAATGATGAATTCCACGAATCTGACCAAATATTGCAGCAACGGCAGCCAGATTAGCGTCATAACCACATTGAAACAGGTATGGACTGCGGCAATATGGGTGGCGACGTGCGGTCTGGTTCCGTCGGCGGCAACGGCATACGGATTGCCTAACATCATCCAGTCGATGAATTTCAGGTAAAACGGGAAAATGCAAAACATAATGATACAGCCACTAACATTGAAGGTGGAATGAGCCATGGCAGTGCGTTTGGTCTGAGTATTGGCGCCGATTGAGGCGAGCCATAGCGTAATGGTGGTGCCGATGTTTTCTCCCAGCACCAGGGCGGCCGCAGTCGGAAACTCAATTGCCCCTTGAGTGGCCAGCGCCATCGTGATTCCCAGCATCGCGGAACTGGATTGGATAATCATCGTCAATATGCAACCGGTTATCATGCAAACCAATACGCTCCAGCGGCTGCTGGCGCTGAAATAAGTCATCAAGTGATGAAACTCTTTACTGGTCCGAAGCGGTTCAAACGACGTGCCCATGGTTTCCAGACCACAGAAGATTAAACCCAACGCAAAGAATAAGCGGCTGAGGTTTTTAACCTTGGAATTTGAGGAGAATAGCATCGGCAGTACTCCGACGCCGATTAGCAGCAAACCGTATTTCCCGACGCTTAAACTGATAATCCAACCGGTAATCGTGGTTCCGATGTTGGCACCGAAAATGAATCCTACCGCCTGAGTGAGGTTCATTAAACCGGCGTTGACGAAGCTGGACATCATTACCGTGGAAACAGAACTGGACTGAACAAAGCAGGTAACGAGTACCCCGACCAGCGCGGCGTAAACACGGTTGGCGGTGATATAGTTGATTGCTTTCTTGATCATCTGCGAGCCCAGCGATTGGAGGCTCTGTGACATTTGGTTCATTCCGTAGAGGAATAATCCTAGCCCGCCCAGAAGAGTATAAAACATTACGAAATAGTTGATATGCATAAAAAATACTGTCCTTATTGTGATTAAGATGTCCGGCTATACAATCCATGAACATCAAACTGCAATAATCTAACGCAATCCTAATAATTTGCTAACTTAAAATTGTTAGGGTTGTGTTAGAAAGATATTATTTTTTGATTACGCATCCTCGTCTATTCCGACGGCTGGAGATATTCAGAAAAAAAACTGGTTTTCTGCGCCGAAGTTCTCCATGATAGCCAATTGCAAAAGCAATCTTTCGCAGTAATTCAGAAGAATCTAATATTAAAAATGAACTAAACCTGGACTTTTCTTTTTTGAATAAAAAATTACACATAATATTGCAAAAGTCGGCATGCAGTACTACGATATAGTATTATGAATAAAAAACAGCGGAAAACATTGGAACAAATCTTTGAGAAGCCGACCCGCAGTAATATTGAGTGGCAGGCTGTTGAAAGTTTATTAATAGCGTTGGGAGCCGAAATCTCCGAGGGTTCCGGCTCACGAGTCAGAATTGCGTTGAAGGATTGGCGCGGCGTCTATCACCGGCCTCATCCGCAGAAGGAAATGGTAAAAGGCGCGGTGGATCAGCTAAGAAAGGATTTATTAAAAATAGGAGTCAAACCTGATGAATTATAAAGGATATACAGCGAAGGTAGAATTTGACGAAGAAGCGGAAGTATTTTTCGGCACGGTAATCAACACTCGGGACACCATTACTTTTCAGAGCGAAAATGCTCATGAATTAAAGAAAGAATTTGAATCGTCGGTTAATGATTATCTGGCATTTTGTGCAGAGCGGGGCGTGGCGCCGGAAAAACCTTACTCCGGTCGTTTTGTTCTGCGGGTTGATCCTGAATTGCACAGCAAACTGCATGCCGAAGCAATGCAGCGTCATCAAAGCCTGAATGATTTTATTCAAAATCAACTTCAACGTGCCGTGGCGCATTGATTCAACGGCGGTAATAAAAAGCGGACGCAATTGTTTGTGTCTGGATTGCAATGAGTTCCATAGGAACGCCCGATATTGTAGCAACGGGCTTCAGTCCGTTGTCGGAGAACAACCACAAGTTCTAGTTCCGTAGGAACGGCGTATATGTTCCGGATAGACCAATCTTTTGCGCCTGCGTTTGTAAAAGTGTTAACTATGCCGGAACGTTCAGTTTATTGTTGTTTGCCTTATATTCCGTTTTGGGCTCATGAACAGCCGGATAACAATCCATCCATGATAAGTCGTTGCCGATCACAAGCTCTTCTATTGTAGCATGATGGGTATTGTTCATAGGAATAAGTCTCATTTGGAATCCATGTCTGCGAGCCATTGCTTTTACTTCATCGGCATTATCATATGTCATCAGGAAATCACCATTTATTGTCTTGCAAAGTGAAAACAAATGGTCGTGGTCGAGATCGCAATGACGGTAAAGCCGCTTACCTGCCTTTTTCCCTCCAGCAGTATAAGGCGGATCAATAAAGTAAACAACATCTTTGCGCCGTGAATATTCTTGGATTACATCCAATCCATCTTCCTGACGAAAACAAATTCGGTCAGCGATGAGACTTAAATCAGAAAAACGGCGAGCAAGTGTAGCCGGATACCATCGAGAACGAATCCCCTTGCCATTTTCTCCGTATTTCAAGAGACCAGCTCCTTCGGCCAAAATACCACCATGAAATGTTCGATTTTTTAGAATGGTTTGAAAAGCTTTTTCTTTAATATCGAAACTGGCTTGGGAAAGCTCATGAATTACGGAATCTCTTGTTAAATCGAATTCGAGTATTCGATCCGCAAGCCACTTAGTGTATCCGCCAACAACAGACTTCCAAACTGCGGCTATATCGTCATCTAGTTCAACCATAACTGCGTTATTGACGAGATTTTCAAAAAGGGCTGTTAAACTAATGATTCCGCCGCCAGCAAATGGTTCGATTAGAATTTTTGGTTTAGAACAACGACTTGCAAGCCAGTTTCGAAATGTCGGAACGAACCAAGTTTTCCCTCCAGGATAGCGGAAAGGACTTCTCTGGGGGATTGATGCGACATTCACGGGTTTAGTAACCACTTCCTCGTCAATGTCTGGGAAAAGAGATAGTTGTCTCATAATCATATCAGAATGGCTTTTCAATGGTTTTATTTGTGGGAGCTGTTTCGAGTTGTTCGTCCAGTCTTTCCTGAAGCAATTTCATGAAATCATCAACCTGACCTGGAACGGGAGTGGTAATCGAAAGTAATGCAGGCTCAAATTCGGTGAATACTTCATCAACTTTTGTAAGTTTATATCTGTCCTGCCCGTTCTCCGCTGTCAGCTCAAGGTCATATATGAGCCAAGCAATGTCTGCTTTCTTTTTACTGACTTTGGTAAGGCGAGGAAGCGTGTCGAAAAAGCTTTTGTTAATGGCAACTGCGGATTTTCTATGCCACGAATGTAATATGCCACCCTTGAAGAGGAGTTGTGGAGCAAGACGCTTCCGGGAAGACGACAGATAGTCTGGCCGCGGATAGTTTGGTTGGCCGAACCAATTCATTTGTGCTCGCGCTTTCGGATCTTTCATGTAGTATTCAAATGGATCTCGCACGTTTCCAGAAATGTAAACAGCTTGAATTTCTAGTGCACCGAAATCCAAGACTTTTCCGTCATCATCGTATGCAACTAGAACAAGGTCGATGTTTCCAGCGGATTTTCCGTTCGCATCGTTCAGACGTACTTCCGTTAGAGAACTCCATTTTGTTCCATCGCGAAAGAAAAAAGATGCAGCATCATCGGAAATTAACCAATCTTCCCTAAATCGGATAGGGCATGTTATTGCAGGAGAACCATTATGAAACACACTGCATACGCCGAGAGGATTATTGGCTTTGTCTTTCGTGCAGTTTGGTATTTTGTTATTAAAAGGACATAAACGCATAGAACGATATCGGTTTGCATTGCTCGTTTGGTCCGCCAAGACATGACCGAATACCTCTGCAAGTGGTTGTACTGGTGGTTTCATAATTAATGTTTTCCCTCATCGTGGAATTATACTGTTTACATAATTTTAAAATCAATCGCTATTAATTCAACTTCCACATTGATGTAGCGCGTACTAGCAACAATGGCAACACTACACAATCTGCTTTCCGTGTTGTTAAAAATATAGTATAATACTCTCAAGCTTTAATGCAATAAGCTTTTTAGTTTTATCATTCCATAATTACCGTTGCATTATTCAAATATTATCTGACTGTTATTAATTTTGTTATGAACAGATCATCACCAATTCACGGTTTTAAAGGTTGCTTGGTGGATTAAACTTCACTTGCTTCACTTGCTTCAATCGCTTCATGGTGAAATTGTCCGGGTTTTTGTGGCGGAATCATAGTTTTAGTTCGAGTTGGTCGATGGATTTCAGAACAATTCTGCCATCGGGCAGTTGCGCTTGATTTTTCGGGTCGGCGGCGATTCCGAAAAATTCACATTTGCGGTTGAATTCACGGAGTAATTCCGCGTCTTGCACCGGACCGATGCCGTCCGGAATTTTTTCATAATAGAGGATGGATGGCAGTTCAAAAACGAGTGGACGGATATGGTCAATGCCAAACAGTTGCAGTTTGAATGAGGTCAGCCATAACTTTTCCGCCTCCGCGATTGGCAGGCGGCGGATGTCGAAAATATTTCCGGAAAGACTGTCCGGAACGGTTTCCGGATTGACTGCCGGTTGTAGAATGTTGTCTTTACGAATGAGAAATTCATTGTCGTCGGTAATGACGGTTTCGATGAACTTTTCGTAATGGTCAAGGAATTGTCGTTTGCGTTTAGGCCATGACGCCATGGTTCGTTCTGCATCCTGTTTCAAACCGTCCAGCCAGTAATTCAGCGCGTCGTTCGCCGCGTGGCGGATGCTGGTTTGAAGAATGAATTTTACCGCCAGTTTATCGGTCAATCCTTCCTGCAAGTCGAAGACAATACGGTTTTGCGCTTCGCGTTGTTTCGCGTCGAGGCGCACTTGCGGTTGAATGCCATAAACATCCACCAGAGCGAAGGTTCCGGTTTCCGGCGAGTAGAGAATATTTCCCGAATGAAAGTCCGGATGAAAGAATCCGGATTCAAAGAAATCGGCAATGAATGCGCATAATTGGTCAATGAATGCGTCCGGTTTATGTTTTCCGTAAACGAATTCGCGATACCAGTATTCGCGCGCCGAAATGGAACCGGGGAATGTCCGGCTCAGCAACATGCTTTCACTGCCTTTGCGTCCCCAGCCGAGGTATTCAACCACCGGAACTCCAGCTTCTTCGAGTTGCAAGGCGGTTTCAAATTCGCGTTTGCATTTTGAGGAAAATAACGCCCGCAGATGATGGATAAATTTTTCCGGGGTGTCATGTTTAACGAAATAATCGTCATCGATTTTAAAAACTTTGCGTACCGGATTGGATTTTACTCTGCCTGCAACTTCATATTCTTTGCGCAATTTAAACCAGGAGTTGAGCACTTCTGGATCTTTTAAGCGCCACTTCCAGTCGTCAATGATTACGGTTGTCAGGTTTGAACTCATGGTTAATTTTGCAGCTCCGGGATTTTCGCGATAAGGAATTCTGTGCCGCCGAATTTTCTGATTCGTCCGTTGCGGAAAACCTCAAGGAATTTTCCGGCGGAGCCGGTTTCGTCTGGAATTTCCCAGACCAGCAACGCGCCAGCCGCCCAGGTTATAAAATTTTTGCCGGCGGACAGTTGAGTGAATATTTCCGCGGATATTTCGTATGGCGGATCGGCAAAAATTATATCCGGATTTTTCATCAGCGCCGGGAAAAAACAGCCTGCGACATTGGAACAGGTAACTTTTAAACTTTCCGATGCTCCGGCTTTGATGACTTTGGCGATGTTTTCCTCAATCACCTGACAGTGCAGACGA
>JBAYVM010000100.1:0-8170 GCA_041674645.1 Victivallaceae bacterium
AGCAGACAGGTCAGGTCGCGGTATTCGTTGACGCGGTTGCCGCTTTTGGTAATGCCGTCAAACGAACCGGTGAACTCGGCTTTCGCCTCTGTGGCGCTGATTAATTCAATTTCAATGTCGTGAAGATTGATTACGGCATGGTTGAATAAGCTCCGGTAGCGGACAGCGTTGGCGCTGATTTCTTCCTGGGTATAGTCGCCGGAGAACATATCCGAGCGGAGGTCGAGCTTGCAGCTTGGCGCGAAGAGGTTTTCAAGTGATTTAGATTTTATTATACTGCTGCTGGTGCCTTCGCCGGGATATTTTGAGGCAAGTGTACGCAGACTGGTGAGTTGTTCATTAATCAAATCTTTATCGCTTTTGTTAAAGTATGTGTTCCATACCAGAAAAATTGTGACGATAATCAGTACTAGAGTGAAAAGGGTAATAATAATGTTTTTGTTTACCATATTGGAGCTCCATAAATGCGTTTTTTATCAAATTGTCCGAAGACGTGCTGGTTTATTGACATACTGCGATTATCGCCAATGGCATAGACATGATTTTTTTTAACTTTGCGCGGCGGCAGTTCCCACAGGCACGGGTAGTACAGGTAGGGCTCGTCATATTGCAGACCATTGATGTAGAGGTAGCCGTTTCTGAATTCGACAGTTTCGCCTTCAAAAGCGACGATGCGTTTAAGCAACAGCACTTTGTCGGTATATTTTACAATAATTACATCGCCGCGTTTGGGCGGTGAAAATAGATATTTTCCGCGCCAGCAGAAGTCGAATCCGATGCTTTTGTAGGTAGGTTCCATGCTACCGCCTTTGATGAAACACGGAATGAGGATGAAGCCGAAAACCAGATAGCAGACCGCGATGGTGATTGCCAGTCTCATAAAGAAATAGCGGTTTAGTTGCGGAAAGACAAAATCGGTCAAAGATCTGGGCGCTATCTTATCCTGATTTACTCGCCAGCAACTGAAAGTCAGCGCCAAAATTTTTTTCAAAAACTGCATTAATATTAAACCGTTTGCTGTTGGGTGTTAGATGGAATATACTCATTGATTGCAAATAATCCAGTTTATTGCATTCAATAATCGGCATTCAGAAAACGATTCACCGCATCCAGCAGGTTTTCGGCAATGGATATTTGGCTGACATCATTTTGGGCAATTACTTCTGTGCCGTAACCGGTTTTTACCAGATAGGCGGCCTTGCATCCAGCGTTTCTGGCGGCTTCAATATCGCTGATTCGGTCGCCAACCATGAAAGATTCATGCAGATCCAGGTTATGGTTTTTCGCGGCGGCGAGAAGCATTCCCGGTTCTGGTTTGCGGCAGGCGCATGCTCCTGAAAATTCCGGGTGATGCGTGCAGTAGTGAAATGCGTCAATGCCTGCGCCGTTCTCCGCCAGAATTTTGCAAATCCGTTCATGCACCAGATGAATGTCTTTTTCTTCATAAAGTCCGCGGGCGACTCCGGCTTGATTGGTGATGACGATGGTCATAAAACCGTTGGCTTTAAGTTTGCGCAACGCTTCCGGAACGCCCGGAATGATGGCAACTTTATCCGGTTCCCACAGGTAGTCAACCTCTTCATTAATAACGCCGTCACGGTCAAGAAAACAGGCTTTTTTCATAAACTTGCAGTAAATCCTTTCACAAATGCAATAAGATAATGATAAAAATATATGATAGCTTGATATTTTGTAATATTCAAATATGTTGTAAGAATACATAGTTTAATTATTGCAGTTATTAACTGTAATTTTGGTGAATGAAAACAGGGCTCTGTTACCGGTAAAACTGGAACGGACAGGTGAAGGAAAAATGAGTATTGATGTGGAAAAAATTTTGCAGCGTCTCGCGGCCGGAGAAATTGATATGATTTCGGCAATGTCAGAGGCGGCAAAAGATAAAGGTTTTACCGATTTGGGTTTCGCCCGGATTGACCATTGCCGGAAGTCGCGTTGCGGATTTCCTGAATTTATTTATGGCGCCGGCAAGACACTGGAACAAATCAGGAATATTATTCCAGTGCTGCTTGAACGTAAAAGTCCAGTGTTGGTTACCCGCATTTCGCTGGAGGTTGGTGAGGCGTTAGAAAAAGAATTTCCCGCAGGCAGTTACGATGCGAAAGCCAGAGTTTTCGTCATTGTCGCTGACGCCGCGTTAAAAAGTCATGGAACGGTGTTGATTCTGACGGCTGGGACTTCCGATCTCGGAGTAGCTTTGGAAGCTAAATATACTGCCGAGCTTTGCGGTTGCGGGGTTGAACTGTTGAACGATGTTGGCGTGGCCGGCATTCACCGGCTGTTTGCCGAAGCCGACCGACTACGAAGCGCCGATGCGGTGATTGTGGTTGCCGGAATGGAAGGAGCTCTGCCCAGTGTGGTTGGAGGTCTGGTAAAATGTCCGGTAATTGCAGTGCCCACCAGCGTCGGCTATGGAGCAGCCTTGAGCGGATTTACCGCGTTGCTGGGAATGCTTAACAGTTGCGCCATCGGAGTTACAGTGGTAAATATCGATAACGGGTTTGGAGCGGGATGTGCCGCAGCTCGTATTGTAAACCGCCACCTTGACTGAAATATTTCTCAATCAGCTTTAAAATTATCGAAAATCCAGAGATTTTTTTTAAATAAGAGCTATATTCATTAACTTGATAAAATTAAATAGAGTTTGCCATGATTCTATACATTTAGGGCAGACGCAGGAGATGGTAAAAATGGAACAATTTCCCAAATACAGATATCCGGAACCAGTTCCGGTAAAAAACCGGCAGTGGCCGGATCGTACAATAAAAACTGCTCCGACCTGGACATCGGTGGATTTGCGTGATGGTAATCAGGCGCTGCCGATTCCCATGGGGCCGGAGAAGAAGCTTGAATATTTCAACATGCTCGTCAAAATCGGATTCAAAGAGATTGAAGTCGGCTTTCCATCGGCTTCGCAGGATGATTTTGATTTTGTAAGGCGCTTAATTGAAGAAAACCATATTCCGGCTGACGTGCGCATTTCTGTGCTCACGCAGGCGAGAAAGCATTTGATTGACAAAACGGTTGAATCGCTCCTCGGCGTTAAGTCGGCGATTATTCACTGCTATGTGGCTACCTCCGATTTGCACGGTCATTTCGTTTTCGGACGCAACCGCGAGCAGGTCAAGGAAATGGCCGTTGACGGAACAAAAATGATTATTGACGCAGTGGCCGTCGCAGGTATGACTGGTCGAATCGCTTATGAGTTTTCGCCTGAGGAATTTACTGACAGCGATATTGATTTTGTTATTGAACTCTGCAAGGAGGTCAAGGAGCAGTGGGGGCCGTCTAAGAAAGCCGATTTTATTCTCAATCTTCCGGCAACGGTTGAACGCCGTCCGCCGTATCAATACGCAGACATGATTGAGTATTTTTGTGCCAATTATCCGTATTTGGCTGAAACTGCTATCAGTGTTCATGCGCATAATGACCAGGGATGTGCTGTTGCCGCCAGTGAAATGGCGATATTGGCCGGAGCCGATAGAGTTGAAGGCACAATTTTCGGTCACGGTGAACGCACGGGCAATCTCGACATTTCGGTTCTTGCGTTAAATCTCTATTCCCGCGGGATTGAAATCGGACTTGATTTCTCCAATATGCAGGAAATCGTCAGAATTGTGGAAGAGGCTTCTGGAATCGAAGTGCATCCGCGACATCCTTATGCCGGACAACTCGTGTTTACGGCTTTCTCCGGTTCTCATCAGGACGCGATTCGCAAGGGGATTGATCTGTTGGAAAAATCATCCGTCTTTTTCAAGCAGGGCTGGAAAGTTCCTTATCTCCATGTTGACCCGGCGGATATCGGACGCAGTTATGAAAAACTTATCCGGATTAACAGTCAGTCCGGCAAGGGTGGAGTAGCGTATGTTCTGGAGAAGGAATTTGGTATTTATGCCCCGAAACAAATGCATCCGGAAATCGGTTCAGTGATTCAGAAACTGGCTGACGAAAGCGGCGGCGAGATTAATTCTGCTGAATTGTTGGAGTCGTTTAAAAAAAGCTTTGTCAACGTGCCAGGAAAATTCCGGATGGTTAATTTTTCTCGCGAGATTCTCGCCAAGGAAAGCGGTGATTTGATTGGCGTGAAGATGACGGTGGAAGTAAACGGCCAGATGATTGAGCTTGACGGTCAAGGCAATGGTCCGATTTCCGCAGTAGTTCACGCTCTCCAGAAGTGTAATATGGTTCCGGATTTCGACCTGGAAGATTTTTCTGAAAAGACGTTGGGCAGAGATGCTGACGCCAAGGCGATTGCCTTTGTCGGCATTCGGGTTAAAAATAATGGAATTTTGACTTATGGCGCCGGAGAACATTCAAATATTGACCGGGCGGCAATTGCGGCATTGTTCTGTGCACTTAACCGTGCAACAGCATTAGAAGAAAATAAAAAGTAAAATAGCGGGTTAAGGCTTAAAAATGAAGAAGTATGTTTCTTTTCTGTTGATTTTAGGGGTGATTGTCGGCGTTCATTTTGTGGTAGTTAAGATGTTTTTCAGTGGCAATAAAGCGACTGCGGTTAAGCCGGTGGAAGAGAAGAAAGCTGAAGTTGTGCCAGAAAGAAAATGGAAATACAAACAACCTTCTTCGAATCCGTTGTTCGGACGGTATTTCAGTTATAAAAATACGATAAATGGCGAAATAAAAGGTATTCCTGAGACTAAAGAAGCAAAATCCGGCATTCTAGTCAATATGAATACGCGGGAAGTGCTCTGGGCAAAAAATCCTAGAGATGGCGTTCCAATTGCGTCAATGACAAAAATGATGACGCTGCTGCTTATATTTGAAGCGATGGAACAGCGTCCTGATTTAAGTTTTGAAACTCCGGTGCACGTCACTGCCGCTGCCCAGAAAATTGGCGGCAGTCAGGTTTATCTGGATCCTAAAGAGACGTTTCCTTTAGGCGAGTTGCTTAAAGCCATGGCCATAAAAAGCGCTAATGACGCTGCATATCTGACGGCGGAATTCGTCAGCGGAAAAGATGTGGACGGGTTTGTCGCCCAGATGGATGCGCGAGCTAAAAAATTGCACATGCCAAACACTAAATATGCCAACCCGCACGGACTGTCGAATGCTTCAGGAGAAAATTCTATCAGTAGCGCTGAAGGGATGGCTATTTTGTCTGAACGGTTGATGGAGTATCCGCAGATATTGAAATGGACTTCAACTATTCATGATGATTTCCGGCCAAAAGGCAGCAAGGGCTGGCAGTTGCTTACCAATACCAACTATCGTATCCTTCAGGCTTGTCCGGGAACAGACGGAATGAAAACCGGCTATATCAGTCAGTCCGGATTTTGTGTTACGGTGTCCTGTCTGCGTGGCGGAACCCGGATAGTTGCGGTTTTAACCGGCTTTGCAACCCCGAAATCCAGAAACAGTTGCGCACAGAAACTGTTGGACTGGGGATACAAACGTTCTGCGTCAATGCATGTTCAGCAGGAAACTGCGGTTGCAAAAGAGATGTCTAAAATAAACCAGTAACTTTCAAGTTACAGCTTCAAATTTTTCAATGCTTCCTGATTGATAAGGTAGACTCTGGAAACTGGAGTTTTGACTACAGGAATGAACAGTTCAGGATTGGCCGCCGCCCAGGCGGCTTCCGGCGGAAAACCGTCCGGCGTACTGAAATGCAGTTTGCGTTCGAAAGGATGAAGCAGCATTACTGCCAGCGCCTGAGCTTTCGCCTGACGGAGATTTTTCAACCACAATCGGCAACTGTTATTCCACTGATAAAGTTTCGGACCGTCGAATGCGTAATGCATTTTTCCGTAGCGCTTCCAGAACTCATAACAGCCATCGCGGTAATTGCCTGCAATATTGCAGTAGATTACCCGGTTCTTAAGATGTGGACCAACAAAAATATATGGAATATTCAATCCGGCGTAGGCAATGGTCATTGGTTGCATTTGGAGACTTTCCTGATTGAACGGAGTGAAGGCCTGTTCAAATGCCCCGGCATTGCTTTTGGCCAGCGTAAAAATCCGGAGTTTCCAGGAACAGGTTTCAGCCGCAATCAGGGTCGCAAATATCATAACTATTCCCAATGTAAGCAATGCGCGTGATTTATGGTAAAACGACAATAGCAGCAGATTTCCGCAGGCAATAACCGCAACGGCAAAACCGGCAATTATTAACACCGGCAAGCCATGACTAATAAACCACAAATCTTTGAATGTGCTGAGCAGTAACAGTATAAAAATAATGCTGGCGGCTGACAACTTGAGCCGTGGCTGACGAATAAAATCGAACAACAACGCAACACCAGGCAGGCTGAGCAACCAGATGCCGAGCATGAAACGGTATTGGTTGTTAAATGGAATTACATAACAGTAAGTTAATGTCCAGATCAGAATCAGCGTTAATATTACGCCCGCCTGTAAACGTCGTTGCTTGTCTTTCCAAAAAATCATTATCCAGCCTGCCAGCCCGGCTGACATTAAAATAAATCCTGTTATATTGAAATACTGATATGCTCCCAGCCATAACTGTTGCATTTGTCCAATGTGATGATTGCCGGAACTTAACGCTTCCATACTGAAAACGCCTTTGAAAAGGACGATGCCGAACAGTTTTACTTCCGCCGGAAAGAGCGGATTGCCGTAAAGCGCCAGCGTGCGGCAGTACCACCAACCGCCAGCGGCAAAGGTAAGCGCTATAACGGTTAACATGCTACGCCAGTCTTTGCGGGCCAGCATAAATATGCCAGGAATGAGTAATACTGGAATGGTGAACGGCAGCATTATGGTTTTAGTTCCCAACGCCAGACCGCAACACATTGAACAGTAAAAACTGTATTCAAAACGTTTCTCCCTGATGTATTTCAGCATCCACCAGACTCCGGTTAGCAGCAACGCTTGAGCCATAATATCCGTATAGGCGGAGAACGCAGGGATGACGATGGCTGGCGTAATTATGACGATAGTCGCGACGATTGCGGCGCTGACCTGACTGCCTTTCAACGTTAAGGTGATTTTGTACAGCGTCAGCGCCGCCAGCAACAGAAAGACTGGAGCGATGCAGTTCATTAAGGTATCGCTGTTGAGCAACGCCAGCAGGCAGCTGTAAAAGACCATGGCATTGGCCGGAGCGAAAGCGGCCGCTTCGTCGCCGAAAACTGTTGGCACATGAAAAATCATCCGTTCCTGCACCCAGCGGGCAGGGATGTACAAATGATAGGTCAGCGAGTCCCACTGGCCGGGCGTAAATGGTAGAAATATCGCCAGACCGGCGGTTAAAACGATGCCTGCCGGTAAAAGTAGAAGCAATATTTTACAGTCGGGGTGTGGCAGGATAACGTTAATCCGGTTTCCCGGGTATCGCAATCCGGTAATAACTGCCAGCAAGACGGTAAGAATAATAATTGTGTTAGCTTGAAGGAATCCGGAAAATCCGGCGGCGGCAGTGATGATTATCAGTAAAAACAGAATCGAAGGAACAAACAGCAGACAGCATTCGGTAAACGGCAGGTTAAGTGTTTTCTGCCGGGAAATTAGCGGAAGCAGTTTGTTCGCGGTATAACCGGCGGCAAACAAGGTTAAAAGCAGCCGGATTGCCGGCAGTATCGCTTTGCTGGCGAACGATTGTTCCGGCAATGAAATTCCTGCGATAATTATTCCGGCGGTAATTATGATTCCTGTAGAAGCAATCAGGATATTTCTTTTCGTTGAATCCATTTATGACATCTTTTTAGTTGTTTTATGAATCATGGCTGGCGCAAAGACCGTCTGTCAACCATTCAAATTAATGGAATTGAGCAGGGCGTAAAGGGTATCAATGTGCGGCACGGAAATGTTATGTTGTTTCGCCAGACGGGCGGTATTGCCGAGAATCGCGTCAACTTCCAGCGGGCGTTTATTTTCATAGTCCAGCAGCATACTGGTTTTGTATGGCGGAAAATCCAGGGTGTAACCAATATTTTTTTCAATAATATCATCCGGAAGTTTTTTTCCGCAGGCTGCGGCGACTTTGCACACTTCGCTCATGATGTTCCGGCAAAGTGTTCCCAGTAACGGGTTTTCAACCATAATCTTGGTATTCACGCCTCCGGCAAGCACGGAAACTGGATTGAACGGCGCATTCCAGACCAGTTTTTCCCAACGCACCAGAACGATATCATCGACTTTTTCGCAGTTCACCCGAGCTTTTTTGAACA
>JBAYVM010000101.1:0-8121 GCA_041674645.1 Victivallaceae bacterium
CAATATTTCTTCCACCAGCGGTCGCCGACATGTGCGGTCATTTCTTTCCAGTCTTTTTCCGCAATCACTTCTTTTTTGCCCCAGACTATAAGATGATAAGCAATTATTTTACGGTCTTTTACGCCTTTCAATTCAAATTTAGCTGTTCGTTGTCCAATGTGCCCTGATGATGAAGTCCGCATATCATTCTGTTCATTCCAATGAATCAACGGACGGTCAAGACTGGAGATTTTTTCCATGATTTTAGCTTCATCGTAAGTTTTTGCGGATACTTTAGCCGCTGCCGGATAATAATATTGAAATTCCGGACGACTGCCATATTCATTAGAACCGGTTGTTAACACAAATAAATAAAAGTACGGCATTTTAGTTGACTTGGACTGACCTTCTTTCGTGGTGCGGGTTATACTGTATTCAACTTCACACCAGTCGTTCTTATTTGTTTGTCTGCCATTCTTTTTAGTGGTTTTGACTCCGTCCCGAGGCATATCAATGTCGCTGATACGAATGGTATAATCCGAGGATTCGTCTTCAAACTGCTCGCCGCCTGTGGAAATATCCGAATCGTAATATTTTACCATCCATTTTAACGGGATAGTCTTTTTGCCTTTCCCCAATTCAATAGTAACCAAATCTTTGTCGATAGAAATAAGTTTAACTTTTGACAATGTTTTTTCCTCACCATCCTTTTGGGTGCGGTAAATTAACGTTCCTCCACGTAATGAGAAAACAACGCATGTCAACAAAGCCAGGATAACTAAAATTCTGATTTTCATTACCATCTCTCCAGTTATTATAATTTATCTGCTTCAATAACATTAAAATAGTTGAAAAAACAGAAAAAAAAAGCGGAACCGCTAATGGTTCCGCTGAAAAATCAAATAAAATCTATCCGGACTTATTCTTTGACCTTAGTTTTGGGCAGGCCCAGAACTTTGTCTTCTGCAATGCGGTGTTCCGCTTGCAATACGTCAAGACGTTCGTAACGCTTCATGACATTTCTCTTTTTGCGAATTTTGCCGCCGACACGCAAGCTTGGATGCTGTGACATATTATTACCTCGTTATTTTAATAATTTTTATATATAATACAAAACAAGCCTGTAATATGGTCTTTTTTTCTCGTAATTCAAGAGCGTCAACAAAAAAAATGTCTTTTTCTAGTTACACAAAACGAAAAACCGCAAACTACGCGTCTCAACCGCAAAAATAAGAGATGGCAACCGCAATCTCTAAACTCGACATATTTCGCGAAAAACATCATTGGGTGGAATTGCTAATGACCCAGTTAGCAGAGTCAAACGTACCGAATCCCAGCCAGTTTTCGCTATTGCCGGATGCCCACATGCCCACATGACCTTGATTGCTGTCAAGGAGGATGTCGTCACTGCCGTCTGCATTAAAATCACCAATACCGGATACGCTCCAATCGCTAGGGAGCACTCCGAGATTCTGCCAATTAGTGGAGTTTCCATCTTTCCAAAGTCCCATAGTTCCGCCAACGGTGTCGTGCAACAGCAAATCATCTTTACCGTCATTGCTGAAGTCCCCTACTCCGGCAATTTCCCATGTTGAACTTATTGAGCCGACATTATTCCAGTCCGCAGGATTGCTATTCATCCACATGCCGATAGTCCCATTTGTGTATTGCATCACAATGTCATCAGTTCCTGTTCCGTCAAAGTCGCCAACACCGACTATTTCCCAGTCGGTCGAGAGTTCTGCCAGACCAGTCCAGGAAGTACCGCCTTCCCACATACCGACATAGCCGTTTGTATAACGTAACAGCAAATCATCTTTACCGTTGCCAGTGAAGTCGCCAATGGCCGTAATTGTCCATTCGGTGCCGATACTGCCGAATCCTGTCCAGTTAGACGAAAGTCCGCCAGCCCACATACCTACATCGCCCTGAGTGCTGAGGAGGATAACATCGCTAATGGCATTTCCATTCATATCTCCAATTCCAGCAATATCCCAACCACTGGGAATATTACCGAAAGTATTCCATTCCGCCGTATTGGCATCGGTCCAGGCTCCGAGCTGGGACGTTGAATGTTTCAGCAATATATCGCTACAACCATCGCCATTGAAGTCATCATTGGGATTACGCGCAGAATCGGGAATTCCAAGTGACCAGGCGATTGAGGAGTTTGATTCCAGATTAAAATCAGGGCTGAAGTTTGACCAGCGATCATTAAATGGAGACAGATATCCCTGCATATTGGTATAATCAGCTATGGTCTTCCAGTACGGGTCGTAAAATTCTTGTCCTTCAGCCCACCCTGCACTGAATAAATGTGTATTGAACTCACCACGTTCGAGTTCATTAAACCAGTACATCGTAGAGGATGGCTGACTGGCCTGAATTGCATCCATGTAAAAACTGTTGCCGAGAAGCCCTGTCGCAATGCTGGCGCTGATTGAAGCGAGAAACGTACTATTCAATTCTGATTGAGCTCCGCCTGTCCCAAAGGCTCCGGTTCCGGTCACGATTGGCCCGGATGTGAAATCGCCGTTAATTAGCGATGCTCCACTGTATATGGTGATGTCTGCCCAATTCCCTGTAACGTCATACGTATATGGAGCTCCTTGTGCAGGAGTGACCGTAACTGGAACAGCAGTACCATTTGCAGTGACAGTGATAGTTCCGTCAATAGCTGTCCAGGCGGTGGGGTCTGCTGTCCATGGTGGAGTCGGGTTATCTGAAGAACCAACAGTATTATAACGGATATCATGAATTTGCAAACCGTACTTTCCATCTGTTCCGGTCACGCTCAAATAGAAAGAATAACCACCGTTTCCAGAGTAATCAATATACCATCCTTTAATGTTATTATCCTTCGGAAACAAAACAGTTTCGTTAGTTTTCAGATACCCTAAATAGTCATTAAACGATGGCGCGTACAAGTAAATTCCACCTTGACTATTGGAGTCTTTACCAGACATCCAAGATTTCGATGAACCAATCCAGCGGTTTGCTTCCGCCAATCCTGACACTGTAGATACTAACGGGCCCCATCCTACATCCCCGGGCAGTGGATAGTTATCTCCGCTTGGCCCTACCGGAGTCACCGGCAAGGCAAGCTTAAGTGAATCGATGACCGTTTCAGAAGTAGAGCCGGCTTTGAATGTCGCTTGATTCGATACTATTCCATTACTGTTTTTTACAGTCAGTTTAGTAGGAAACGCAAACGTATCTTCATAACTTACGTCTACATTATCATTTTTATTAACGCCAACAGTCCATTCAATCAGTGCATATGGGATATCTTTATCAAAAACGCCGGGGCCATTCGCTCCAACAAACGGGTCAGTTGCGCCTAGAGCCGCAAAAAGTTTTGAACTGCCTGGCCCATTGGTAATGGTAAATGTTCCGTTTTTTACCGTACTTAATTGGAATGCTGTACCGTCTGTAACAGTTTTTTGGACGCCTTTGTCATCGACATACGTAAAAGAACTTCCGGTATTCATGGCATACAACCATACGTTATCATCCGAATAGTTGCTTGAAAAATATTTGGTATTGCTGCTGAAGTTGTTAACAACCTGGAGTGTGACTTGAGCATCAACAGGGAGCGCGTAGGAGGCGATAGATAAACCTTCGCTTGCTTCACTATGTTGAAATCCAAGCAGGTGACCGGCTTCGTGGGCAATTGTTTCAGTGATTAATTGGTTTGAGGTCGTCAGAACAAAAGCATTGTCTGATCTATTGTTGTTGCCTGCGTCAATAGTCTCGGAGAGACCGAGAAAATTACCGTATGGCTTGAAATTATCAGTTTTGCCGACATAAATGGTGGAATACTCAACGGCTTCTGGAAGTTCAGCTGTAAAGTAAACTCCGGTTCCCGCAAATTTCGTATTTAAGTCCGTCATTACCGCTAATTGCTGCTCTTCTGTCAGATTGGAATGCCCCACATAAATATTGTCAATATGGACACCCAATGTTTTATTATCGTACGAAACATCTTCAGCGCCGTCAAAGTCGAGATAAATAACTTGCGTTCCGCTGACGTTTGTATTTTCCTCTGCCATTACAAGCCCGTCTAGTTTCAATTTCTTCAAGTTCATAGACATTTCTCCTGCACTAAAATTTACAATATAAACCATAACAATTCTTGCTAATCAAGATTCATACTATGAATTATAACTATCTTTATAAACATTATCCACCTGATTAGTTAAATTTTTTTACGAAATCTTGTCTATCTTACTGAAAATATGGCAGCTGCCTGACTTAACAGTGGTGTATTAACTGCCATCCAGTTCTCCCGCATAAAATATCTCAGATGTATTCTATTGCGTCGGTTTAGTGTCTTTGTTTCAGACTTCTATCATAAAATCGTTTTTAAAATCAGCGCATTAAGCAGCTTGACGCGCAATGGTTTACGTCCATCCGACATCATATATTTCAATAGCCGTTTGCATAATTGGCCTTCCTTCCAGTGTTGTTTTCCAGCGTCTTGACCGTGGAACCTTGGCAATCAATCCATGCATCTGCAATTTTTTCAGTCATCGTCCGACGCGTGCAGTCTGGAGATTTTATCTGATTGCCGGTGAAACGTCCGTCAAACTTCTTACCGAGGAACGTCAAAGCGTCCTTCGCGCCGAAGCATCGAATTGAATGTTCCTGCAATTTTTCATACAATCCGTCCAGCGCGGCGGGATTTTTAAACAAAACATCGGTGGCGTATTCAACCTGATCCAACACCTAGTAATAATTATGAGCAAATTCTTCTTCCGTAAGCGGATGGACATATTTTGCAAATTGCGGCAATACTGTTTCCCATTTTATCCGGTTGAATTGATCTGCCAGCGCTTGTCCCTTTTCTAGATTTTCAATCCAGGTGAAACAGTTATCCGTCTGCTCATACTTTTTGCCGAACTTGTCCATTTGCCGGGCCAAATAATCATGACCGTTGAGATAAATCTGCACCGTGAACGGCAACCACGTTTGAATCTGGATATGCGCCAGTCCTAATTCCGGCAGCATGAGATAATAATAAAGGCAACGCTGTGGAATGGAAGCGTTAATTAGCTTGGGAACGACCTTCGCCAGGAATCATTTTGAATGTAGGGCTTGCTTCCCACTGCCAGACCAGATGTAATGTTATCACGGACGGCAATTACCCTGGCACGCACCTCCTTGTTGAATTTTCCTGATGGTCGATAATATGACTGGTTGGCCTCCTGAGTCAAATGCAAGCCGTGAGCGATGGCCTAAACGCTGCGTGTAGGTCTTAAAACGTTATTCGCGTAAAGTTTCAATGGACGAAATTGAGAAGAACGGTTACAATCTGAACATTTTCCGCTATGTAAGTACCTCGGTTGACGAAATAAAGATTGACTTAAAAGAGGTAAACGCAAAATTGATTAAAATAAATGAAAGTATCAAAACCAACACCGATAAACACAATGATTTCTTGAAAGCGTTGGGTTTGCCGCCAGTGTAATCATCGCACGGACTCTTGCGTAGCTACTTGAAAATATAAAGCGGCACAGGAGCGCCGCACTCCAAAGATGCTCCGCATTAAAAGTCCGCATGACTGACGGCGTTAGCCTTTTTACTTTTCTCGCTTTCAACTTGTCTAGCTTGAAAACATTTTGTGAAATTCATACTATTCTGGCTAAATAAAGCGGTTCTGAGGGATGCCTTGCGTAAAGCTACGCTAAGACTAAAACCTCGCTACGCGATGGCGTACTTAATTTTCCGCAGTTGCGGGACTGCTCCTCAACTGCGTTGATTCCTAAGCCCACAGGCTCGCGCTGCGAACCTATGTCAACTTTCAACTTGTCTAGCTTAACAGTTTTTAGTGGTTAAAAATATCTTCATTTATCTGGTGCGTTCGATGCGAACGGCGACGCTGCGCGAATTTTTTAGGGCGGACGGTTTGTCTATGGTTATTGCCGCTTTAACTATTTTATCGTATTGCAGGCAAATTTTTGCGGCTTCTTCGGCCATTTTTTCAATCAGGAAGAATTCTGATTTTTCAGCCATTTTTTTTATTTTCTGTTCAATTTCCTGATAGTTAACGGTATCATTAAGATCATCGCTTACGCCGACAGTTTTTAAGTCGATATCAAGTTCGATATTGAATTTGAGCGTTTGTTTTTTGGTCCGTTCTTCGGGACGAGTTCCGATTATGGACTTGGTTTTCAAATCGCGGATTATTATTTTATCCATTGGTTTATGCTCCTGATTAAAATGTTCTCAGAATATAACCGGACTGGCAGAGTTACGCAACCATGAAACCGTAAAATTCATCAGCGTCAATTTAGATTCCGAGTTGACTGTGCATTTACAGACTTTTCCGCCGACACCATATAAATCCCACACGTTCTTTCAATCGGAACTGCGTTAGACTTTATCCTTCATGATTCTCTGAATCCTAATAAAATAAGAAAATCTCGCTTTTTTTTGAATAGTGCGAAGGATTTTGCATGCTGCAAGCTGTTATATTAATGAAAATAATTATTTTTTTGTATGGGGAGCAAGATTGACCGCGACATTGGAAAAACTTAAGAGAAACGACAGGGAGGCCTGGTCGGAGCTCTACGAAGCAAATGTTAACGGCATATACCGCTATTCAATGTTCCGTTGCAGCAGTAACGTCTCGGCATCCGAAGAGATTACCCAGCAGGTTTTCCTGACGGCGGTTGACCGGATTGAATCATTTTCCGGAGCTGAAGACAAATTGCCGGGCTGGCTGTTCGGAATTGCCAAAATTGAAATACTGCGGCATTTCCGGCGTAAAGATTCGATTATGGCTTCCGCCATCAATATTAATGATGTCTTTATTGAACCTGCGGCGACAGACGAGACTGCGTTTGACGACGGCATGGGCATGGTTGACAAAGTCCTGGCAAAGATGCAGGAAACACAGCGGCAGGTTCTGGTGTTCAAATATTGTGAGGATATTTCCGTCAGCGAGATATCCCAACGGACTGGACGCACGCAGAAATCGGTAGAATCGCTGCTTTCCCGAGGGCGCGAAGCTTTTAAAAAATTCTACACACAAATACTCGGCGAAACGGAAAGGGGGTGACAGAGATGAACAACAATGACCAATCTTTTTCTGATAATGATATGGAAAAAGTTCTAAAAAATCATGCGCGGATTAGTTCAGATTCCAGGAAACGGATCGCCGGATGCCTGTTTAAAAAACTGGGGGAGAAAAAGGCTGAGGCAAAAGCCGACTCACCATCAAAGAACGGCTCTCATCATATCGCCTGGCGCATTGCCCTGGCGTCCTCAATCATTCTAGTCTCCGGACTTATGCTCTTTTCCGCCTACGACAGACATCCTGAGATGGCTACGGTCGTAGAGTTCTGGAATAGCTGCAAAATCATAAGGGGCTCTCATGGGCTGGTTAAAATTAAAGTTGGCACGAAACTCAAAGCCGGCGACCTGCTGATCACAGGTCCGGATTCGGGTATGCATATACAAACCGGAGACGGCAGTCTCGTCTCGATGGGAAGATGCTCGGAGCTTGAATGCTCGGCGCCCCGCGGCAGCGGACGGCATACGTTCAATCTGCGCTGCGGAAGCATTCTGGCGAAGGTCTCCCATGACGCGAAGAGGCTGTTCTCCGTAAAAACGCCGGACGCGCTTTTAAAAGTCATTGGAACTGAATTTGAAGCGAAAGTAAGCGGCGGAGTTCCATCACAAAACAAGGGAAATGATAAAATGAAATCTTCTGCGTTAAAAAAAGCAGCCACACTTACCGCGCTGACCGTCCTGACCGGCGCGGTGGCAGTGACTCCGTCAAACGCGTCCGAAACTGTGGTCAAATCCGGCTCCACCGCCAACATCACGGCTTCCGGCGGCACAACGGTTGATCCGGTAAAAATCCAGAGCTTTGTTAAAAACATAATTAAAGGCAATTACGAGAAGAATTCGAGTATCTGGATAGACGTGGGTATTGGCAGAAAGGGCTTGCTCAGCTCAATTTACCGGTTCAATGCCGATACTGGCAAGGCTGATAAAGTGGCAGATATCGCAGGTTGGGCACGTGTGGAATCTCAATTCAGCGGAGGTGCGCTGGTCCGTATCACCGGAATGTTGTTAAGCGATTTTACTGTTGATATAAAGAACGGAGGTTGCCCGCTCGTAAACCGCCGTCTG
>JBAYVM010000102.1:0-8109 GCA_041674645.1 Victivallaceae bacterium
GCCATTTGCGCTCGGAGATCGCAAGCTACCTGGCGGCGTTCTCTCGCAAATCTTCCGACTCCTCACTCCTGACTCCTGACTCCTGACTCCTGACTCCTCACTTTTTTAATACCAGTACGGTGCGGGAAGGGAGGTAGAGTTTGATGATATTCCGTACACTGTCGCCGAATTTTTCGGGTTGAGTGAAGTAATGTTGTCCGGGTTCGAGCCGGCGGTGGCCGCCAAATTCAAATGCGTCAGAATCGAGTTCCAGTTTATATTCTCCCGGCAGGACTTCAAATGCGTAATCCGGGAACGAGCGGTCGGGATTGAAATTGAAAAAGAAATACAAGCCGTTGCGTTCAAACGCCAGGATTTTATCGTTATCCTGAAGCAATATTTTTTGCGGCAGGGCATCGAAAATCCGGTATTGATTGGCTAAAGCTAACATTGCGCGGTCAAATGCGAGGAGAAAACGGTAACGCAATTCGGGAACTTTTGCCAGTGACCATTGACGGCGGGCGTATTTATATGACCAGTCATTGCCCTCGCGGGGAAAATCCACCCATTCCGGATGTCCAAACTCATTGCCCATAAAATTAAGGTAGCCGTTCGCGGCGGCGGCGAGGGTGGAAAGTCGCGCCAGTTTGTGCAGGGCGATGGCTCGTTCAATGGTGATATTTTTAGAATCGATCTGCATGGAGTCATACATATATTTTTCCGCCATGCGAAAAATCGCGGTCTGTCCGCCAACAATAGACTGGTCATGGCACTCAACATAACTGATAGTTTTTTCATCTTTCCGGCGGTTGGTCAATTCATGCCAGAGCCCGGACATGCTCCAGTCTTCATCCGGAATATCGAAAAGTTTGAACCAGTAATCGGTTACTCCCATAGCCAGGCGGTAGTCAAAACCGCAACCGCCCTGTTCGGCGGGAGAACCCAGGCCGGGCATGCCGCTGACATCTTCAGCGACGGTTACGGCGTCCGGACGGACAGTATGAATTACTTTATTTGCCAGCGCCAGATAGGTCAGGGCGTCTTCATCAACCTGTTCATTAAAATAATCATGATAGCCGGAGAACGCATTTCCCAGTCCGTGATGGTGGTAGAGCATACTGGTTACGCCGTCAAAACGGAATCCGTCAACATGGTATTCATCCAGCCAGAAGCGGCAGTTTGAGAGCAGAAAATGCAGAACTTCCGGTTTCGCGTAGTTGAAGCAGAGGGAATCCCACGCGGTATGTTGTCCGCGTGAACCTTCATGGAAATATTGATAAGCGGTTCCGTCAAAACGGGCAAGGCCTTCCACTTCATTTTTAACTGCATGGGAATGGACCAGATCCATAATCACCCGCAAGCCCAATCCATGAGCGGCGTCAATCAGTTCTTTGAACTCATCAGGGGTGCCGAATAAC
Organism: Victivallaceae bacterium; assembly: GCA_041674645.1. Lineage (GTDB taxonomy): Bacteria > Verrucomicrobiota > Lentisphaeria > Victivallales > Victivallaceae > JBAYVM01. Next base: position 1,398 of record JBAYVM010000102.1, read on the forward strand.
GAGGAAATGGAAAAAAAGCTGGCGACATGATAGCCGAAAGAACCGTAATAGGGATGGTTCATGATTGCCATAAATTGAACTGTATTGTAGCCGGACGCGGCCAGCGACGGCAGAATTTTTTCCCTGAATTCACGAAATGAACCGACGCCTTCACGTTCCTGCGCCATTCCCACGTGCGACTCATAAATCAGCGCGGCAGCGGCAGTTTCAGGAATTGCGTGTTGGAACTGGTAAGGATGTTCCGGCATCCATATCTGTGCGCTGAAAATCAGGGTTTTGGGGTCTTGAACCACATAGCGGGCATACGCCGGAATGCGGTTTCCGGAGCCGCCGTTCCAGTGCATTCGCAACCGGTAATGCATGCCGTGCCGCAAAGTATTGTGCGGCAGAATAATTTCCCAGTTGCCGTGTGCGTCCTGACGGCGCATCTGGAATTCCGGCAATTCCTGCCAGTTGGAGAAATCACCGACCAGAAAAATATTTTCAGCGTTAGGAGCCCATTCCCGGAATATCCAGTTGCCGTCGCGGAAGTGCAGTCCGAAATATTCATGTCCGGAGGCGAAATCCGCCAGTGGCATTCGCTCGCCGGTCAAATCATGTTCTTTCCGGCGGATATTTAACGCCCGGCGTTCAAGCGCTCCGCGAAAAGGCGTCAGCCAGTCATCGGCGAGTAAAGGCATCGTTTTGTTGGGCCGTCGTTTTATCATGCGTTAATCCTGGAAAAAGCAGTTAGTTTTATCTTGTTTAAAATAAATATGTTGCGACATATTAAAAAATAACTCAGTAGCCTTACGCAAGCCCGCGAGTTTAGGAATCGACATCTTCCGGACAACCGTCCGGTGTAGCTACGTCCGTCTCGGACGCCATGTATTTTCGGGGAAAAACCTCGCAGAGCGAGGTAGCTACACCAAATCCTCTCGCAGAGCGAGAGCGCTACACCAAATCTCCTCGCAGAGCGAGAGCGCTACACTAACATTTTCCGGACACCCGTCCGGTGTAGCTGCGTCCGTCTCGGACGCCATGTATTTTCGGGGAAAAACCTCGCAGAGCGAGGTAGCTACACCAAATCCTCTCGCAGAGCGAGAGCGCTACACCAAATCCTCTCGCAGAGCGAGAGCGCTACACCAAATCTCCTCGCAGAGCGAGGTAGCTACACCGATTTTCGTGCAATTCGTGGCTAACCCTGTCTCCTGTCAAGGTTGTCTGATTTACGTTGAAATTGAAAGCGGTTCATTAACCAGCGGCCGGTTCAGCATGGTTTCGTATATTTCGATATAACGTTTCGCGGTGACATCATGGTTGAACATTGACTTTGATTCTATCATGATCCGGTCAATCTGGGTATTTTTGGTTGCTTCCGGCAGACGGAAAAATTTCATTGCCTGTTCCACCGCCCAGAACAATCCCTGAGTGTTGTGATCTTTGAAGATAAAACCGTTGCCAGCGCTGGTTTTGACATTCAGTTGATTTACGGTATCATGCAAACCGCCGGTGTCATGCACTATCGGCAGCGAACCGTAAATCGGGCTGACCATTTGCGGCAGTCCGCAAGGTTCAAACAATGACGGCATCAACATGAAATCTGACGCGGCATAACCCAGATGCGATAATTCTTCATCAAAATCACAAACGGTAACCCGGTCATAAAAGTCGTGAAAGCTGACAATATTTCTGAAATGCTGCTGATAACGTCCGTTGGCGACGATTGCCACCTGCAAATTATCTTTCCAGAAAGTTGACACCATCCGGTATAAAATATCCGCCAGCAACTGGCAGCCTTTTTGCGTCGGATCCAGCCGGGAAGGCCAGAAAAACAGCGGTGCGTCCGGGTCGGCGTGCAAGCTGGTGCGCATCTGAAAAGCCACTTTGTTTTTTTGCTTCGCGGCAACGTGATTGCTGTTGTCATATTTTTCATCAAGATATTCGTCAGTGAGCGGGTCATATGTTTCATCAGGAGCATTCAAAATACCGGTGGCACAGTTGGCGATGGCTTTTGCCGCGATTTCATGGCGGATATTGGCGGGAATGAACGAGTGTTTGCCGTCAACGATTTCCCGCAGGAAAGTCGGACTGACGGTGTTGATAAAATGCGCGGCGAAAATTCCGCTGGCCAGCAAATCAACCCGGTTGGAACTTCTGGTTTCCTCGTAATTGAACGGTGTGCGTTCGTAATAGAGGTAGTTCCAGAATTCGGCGGCGTCAATTCCGCGGTCTTCCACCGCGTCCAGAAATACTTTTTGAGTATGAATATTATGCACGGTGAACAGGCAGGGAATGCCCAGTCTTCTGGCCATGGGCGGAATCAGTCCAGTCATCCAGTCGTTGCAATGAATCAGGTCGGGTTCAACGGCCGGAATAATGTTGTTAATCACTTCCCGCTGAAACGCCATGGCAAACCGGAAGCTGTCGCCGTCATAATTGCTGTAAACCTCGTCGCGGTAATAAAATGCCCGGTCTTCAGCCAGATGTATCCGGTTATTTGACAGATGGCTCATATAGACGCGCAACTCGCTGTTAATCAGCTGTCCGACATCAATATTGAACATTCGGCGGTAGTGCGGCAATGCGACATGCACATCGGCGCCCTGCCGAAAAAGCGCTGAAACCAGTGAGGCGGAAACGTCAGCCAGTCCGCCGGCTTTTGCCCGCAACACGTTCGACATATTTCCCATGCCTTCCGGCAGGTAGGTTATTTCCGGGGTAACAATCAGTATCCGCGGGTTCTTCTTTTTTGAGCCATTGTTTTTCATTTATATCCACCTTGCAATCTGACAAGCAATTATTATACAACATTTTTCGGCCAGCAGAGGAATCCCGGCACGCTGTTGCGCCAGTTATTCCCGACTGGAGTAATTCTCGCGGTTAATCCGAAACGTCCAGAGGTGGCGCATTTCAAGCTGCTTTTGTAAATATAATGACCGTTTCCTTGATCTTCAGCCATTGTCATAACCAATGTCTGACTGTGTACAATCTCATTATGTGGATTGACCTGTCCATAGTAAGCCTGTACTTCAACTTCGTCCGGATTGAGGCCGTTGAGGAAAACTTTTGTCGTAACGTTGAAAGTGTCACCGACATGAATATTTTTCAAGTCGCCGTCAACCACCGGATTGTCAATGGATATTTTGCTGAAGTTATCAATAAACCGGGCTTTCTGCTGCACCAGATTGTGCGCCAGAGCGGCATCATCTTTCATTAGCGCGTCGTAGCTGTTGACGGCGGTTTCATAGAACATCTGATTGTATTCCTGCACCATCCGCATGCTGGAGAAATCTCCCAGCGCCATGGTAATCGCGCCTTTCATCTTTTTAATCCAGCGGAGTGGCAGGTCACCTTCAGAACGTTCATAGAAACATGGAATAATATCTTTTTCCAGCAGATTGAACAATGCGTTTGATTCGAAGTTGTCGCAATCTTCCGGATCTTCGTAATTATCATCGCCGATAATGGCCCAGCCGCAATCGGGAGTATATGCTTCATCCCACCAGCCATCCAGAATACTGCAATTCAAGACCCCGTTCGCGGCGGCTTTCATGCCGGATGTTCCGCTGGCTTCCTGCGGTCTTCGCGGGGTGTTAAGCCAGACGTCAACGCCCTGAACCATTGTCCGCGCCAGAGAGATGTCGTAATCTTCAATAAAAACCAGTCGGCCGCGAACATTATGATTTTCTGAAAACTGCACCAGTTGCTGAATCAAAGCTTTTCCCGCTTCGTCCGCCGGGTGCGCTTTGCCGGCAAAAATCAACTGAATTGGGCGTTCCTTATCGCTCAGCAGCGCCATCAGGCGTTCCGGGTTGCGCAGCAACAGATTGCCGCGTTTATAAGTGGCGAACCGCCGGGCGAAACCGATGGTCAGAATATCCGGATCAAGTAAGTTTTTCTGATAGACATCAGCTGGCAGGTTTAAACATTTAATATGATTCTGCATCAGCTTGCGGGCTTTGCGGATAAGGGAGTGACGGCAGAGTTCATGCGCCATCCACAGCTCTTCATCTGGAAGATTGTCCACGGTTTCACGCAATTGATTTTTGTCCGGATTGTCCGGCCATTCCAGCGTCAGATAGCGGTCGTAAATAATTCGTTTCCGTTGCGCCACCCAGGAGGCGATGTGCACGCCGTTGGTAATATGTTTGATTGGAATTTCATCGACTGAGCGTCCGGGCCAGAGTTGCTGCCACATTTTTCTGGCAACTTCCCCGTGAAGCCGGCTGACGCCGTTGCTGTAGTTAGCCATTCTCAGCCCCATTACGGTCATCGACATCTCATTGGTCTGATTGCGGGAATTAATTGGAATCCCCCAGTTAATCACCCGGTCAACATCGAGTTTAGTTTCTGCTTTCAGCGCTTCGAGATAAGGTCTGACCAAATCAACATTGAAAGCTTCGTTGCCGGCCGGAACCGGAGTATGGGTGGTGAAAATATTTGTCCGCCAGACGATTTCCAACGCCGTGTCCGGATCATAGCCTTTATCATTAACCAGATGCGCGATTCTTGCCAGCGATAAAAACGCGGCATGCCCTTCATTCATGTGACAGACGGCCGGGTCGTAACCCATTTGCGCCAGGGCTTTAAAACCGCCGATACCAAGCAGAAGTTCCTGTTCCAGACGCATTTTCCGGTCACCGCTGTACAGCCGCCAGGTCAATTCTCTGAATTCCGGCGGATTCTGCGCAATTTCTGTATCCAGCAGTAACAATGTAATGTTGCCGATTTGCAGCTTCCACGCAGTGGCGAACAGTTCACGGTCTTTCAGTTTGACGCTGATTAAAAGTTCTTTGCCATCCCGGTCGCACGCCTTTTTTAACGGCATATTGTGAATTTCATTCTCCGGATAACGTTCAATCTGCCAGCCGTTCCGGTCCAGCAACTGTTTGAAATAGCCTTGGCGATACAACAATCCGACTGCCACGATGGGCAGTTTTAAATCTGACGCCGCTTTTAAATGGTCTCCAGCCAATACGCCAAGGCCGCCGGAGTAGAGGCGGATGCTTTCATGAATACCAAATTCTAAGGAGAAATACGCCACCCGGCGTTTCAATAAATCATCATCTTCGGGAACTTGACGCTCAAAGTCAGCCTGAACCCGTTTCAACTGACGCAAGTAACCTTTGTCCGCCGCAAGCTCTTCCAGACGCGACTGCGGAATCATGCTCAGGAAACGGCGGGTATTGCCTTTAACGTTCCGCCAGAGATTTGGATTTATCCGGACGAAAAGTTCAATTGCATCCGGATGCCAGCACCACCACATATTATAGGACAGTTGTTCCAGAAATTTTAAGTCGTCGGGAATCTGCGGGGCCACATTGTAAAGTTGAACGTTAATCATCAGTTGCTTCTCCTGGTATAAATTAGTTTTGACTGAAATAATCCCAGCCAGTTAAATCAATTGCAAAACTCGCGTTTCGCAGAAATTCAGAAAACATAATTCAGAATGAAACTCGAACCGGAAGCCCGATTCATTCTGATTTATGAGCCCTGACTACATCTTGTAATTACCTCGTCTAATTTTAAAAAGAAACAACAAACTGAACCTTTCCGAAGCGGAAAGAGTCGGCTTGTTGAGTCAATTAAAAACTGTTCGTAAAATCAATCTACAACCAGAACGCTGTTCAGCGTGCCCATATCATTCGGAGTAAAATTAGGATTCTTCGGGTCAATGCACCAGGTGTCTTCAACAAAGAACTTATATTCATGAGTTCCACGTTCAAGCATTATTATGCATTGGTAAATACCTTCATTATTTTTATCAATCAAGATTTTTTTCTTCGGATCCCAGTTGTTGAATGTACCTGCTACTGAAACGGTTTTTCCCGGTTCGGATTCAATTATAAATACTACTTTTTTCTTACTTGCTGTCGTACTTACTGTCGTACTTTTCTTTGCCATTTCGGAACCTCCCCGTTTTTTAGTTTTCGATTTATTAAATTAGATGATTACGGAAATAAATCCAATTCAGTCGCTGTTTTTTTTCGTTTTTTAACCAAAATCACACAATAAATCCACTTTTTTAAAACAAATTTGCCAAGTGCAGGCGAGAAAAAAGCAAGAAAAAGTTAATTTTGGAGGGTCTCGCTCCGTCGAGACCATTTGGTGTAGCATCCTCGCTCCGCGAGGATAAATTAGCGCCAGGTTTAGCCTTAAACCGGCGACAGTTTGAAAGTGGACAAGCGAGACAAGCAAGAAAAGCGAGAAAAGTTAATTCTGGAGGGTCTCGCTCCGTCGAGACCGGTTGGTGTAGCATCCTCGCTCCGCGAGGATAAATTAGCGCCATCAAGTTGAAAGCAAGAAAGTTCATCGTGAAGGACGAACCTTTCTGTCTTCCAGTCTTCATGTTTACCGGCTTGAGCATGGCGATTAAAAAGTAAACTTTTTCGGTAGACTATCTTTAAAAACCGGGATTTAAAACTATATTATCCGTTTCGTTTTAACTGTTTACTATTAACCGGCAATGCCGATAACTTAAGAGTTTTATTATGTTGCATCCTTTGATAGAAAAAGCTTATTCCGTGCTGAATGGCGCTAAACTGACCAGAGAAGACGCCCTGGCGCTGGCGGAGCATATTCGCGGCAACGATTTGATGGATTTGTTGTCGCTGGCGAACAAAGTGCGCGATAAATATGCGCCGGGCGTGGAATGTTGTTCCATTCTGAATGCCAAGTCGGGCGTATGTTCGCAGAACTGCCGTTTTTGTGCTCAATCGGCGCATCACAA
>JBAYVM010000103.1:0-8069 GCA_041674645.1 Victivallaceae bacterium
AACCGAGAAGGCATCAGGCGACTGGCCGCGGAAGAGCTCGTTTTAAAGACTTCTCCTTACCGTTTTGCCGCCAGCAAAGAGGAATTTCTGCAAGCGGTGGCGGAAATCGGTGCGCCGTGCGTGGTTAAGCCAATCATGAGTTCCTCCGGCCACGGTTAAAGCGTAATCAAAACCGCCGCCGACATCGAAAAATCCTGGCAGTACGCGCAGGAAGGCGGCCGCGCCGGAGCTGGAAAAGTCATTGTCGAAGGCTTCGTTGATTTTGATTACGAAATCACCATGCTCACCGTCCGACATAAAGCTGGAACTTCATTTTTGGCTCCGGTCGGACACATTCAAATTGATGGCGACTACCGCGAATCCTGGCAACCGCAGGCAATGAGCGAAAAAGCGTTGAACACCGCACAGGATATGGCGAAAAAAATTACCGACGCGCTCGGCGGACGGGGCATTTTCGGCGTGGAAATGTTTATCAAAGGCGATGAGGTATTATTCAGCGAAGTTTCACCGCGTCCGCACGATACCGGCATGGTAACGATGATTTCACAGGATTTATCTGAGTTCGCTCTTCATGCCCGGGCAATCCTCGGATTACCAATACCGAATATCGCTTTCCACGGGCCATCCGCCTCAAAAGCCATTGTCGTCAACGGGAAGTCGAATAAAGTAAATTTCAAAAATCTGGATCAAATTTTGGCTGAACCGGACACCGCGTTGCGGCTGTTCGGAAAAGACGAAGTCAACGGTCATCGCCGCATGGGCGTTATTCTGGCTCGCGGTGAAAGCGTTGAAGCTGCGCTGGCCAAAGCCAGGCGCGCTTACGACAAACTGGAAATAGAACTTTGAGTGAAGATTTCCATCCGCCGCTGACCGCCAATGCGGAAAGGTTTTCCTGGTCTTTAAGCCGGGATAACCTTTTTAAATTCTGCCAGCTAGCTTATTTTTTTCATTATTACGCCGCCCTGGGCGGTCACTATCAACATTGCGCGGAACCAGTTCGACTGCTTCACCGGTTGAAGCAGCTTGTTTCCTGCCAACAGTGGGAAAACAATATTTTCAGCGAATCGGTCCGGGAATATTTTCTCACCAAATCCGGCGATGATTATCCGGTTGACTCTGATGCGCTGTTTAATCTGGCGCACCGCCGTTTTGCTCAGGGAAAACGTTCGGTGTTGCTGGAAGAATGGCGGAATGACGCAAAACTCACTAATCTGTTCGAAACTTATTACGGAGAAAAGAATTTTGAACGGCTGTTCGATTCTGCCTGGCAGAATATTTCAGATCAAATAAAAACTTTTACCGGCAGTGAATGTTTTCAATACCTGCAACGGTTGGACGCGTTGGCGTGGAAACGTTTCAAGCCGCCTTTTGAGTTCAAGCTTGGCGAAACGGCAATCTGGTTGAGTCCGGATTTGTGCTGGTCAGCGCAGGGAGGAATTTACTTTCTGTCCTTCACCAATACTGACACTTACAATCTTGACCAGGCGGCGCTGTATAAAATATTTGCTCAGACTGTCCGCAACATTCCTCCAGACAAAACTTTTGTCTGCAATTACAATATTGCTACCGGCAACTGGACTTTTATCGACAATGTGTCGCTCAACATCTCAGCCACGCTCGAAAAAATCGATTTCAGCACTGCCGCGATGCGCGCTAAAATTTCTGAATACAATACCGTTGACCAGGATAATTTTGAAGTTTACTCTGAACACTGTCCGCAATGCCGTTTTCGTCATTACTGCGCCAGCTTGCGGTCAACAGCGGGATTTATTTCCAGCCATTGCCAGTAACGTTCTGCTGGACCGGCGGCAATCAGTTCAAGAAAGCGGAAAAAGTCGTCGAGCGTTTTCAGAAACGACACTTCTGCTTTAAGCGTTCCAGGGAATCCGCGACCGCGCAAATAATCGAGAATTATTTTCCGGGCGAGTCGCGAGGCCAGTTCAACGCCATAATAGTCAACCATTTCCAGCACATGCTGTCGTATTTCTCCGCAAAATTCTGCCACGGAAGGCGGTTGATAGTTATCCTGTTCCTGCAATTCTTTAAACAACCATGGATTGCCCATGGCGCCTCTGGCGAGCATTGCGCAATCGCAACCGGTGCGCAGTGCAATTTCTTGGTATTTTGCCAGGTCGGTGATGCCGCCGTTGGCGATAATTTGAATATCGACAGCTGCTCTGGCAGCGGAAATTATGTTAAAAAAAACCGGCCCGGAATAAAATACATCTTTAATTCTGCCGTGAATAGTGACGGCCACGGCTCCGGCATCCGCGAGGCCTTTCACCAACGCGACCGTCGGCTCCGGATTTTTTTCATCCAATATTCGTATTTTCGCCGAAACCGGAAAACGGGAGTTAGCACGAATAATAGAGAATAGTTCTACTGCACGCTCAATATTTTTTCCAAGAACCGCGCCTGCGCCTTTTTTTGCAACTTTTGCCACCGGACAGCCAAGGTTGAAATCCAACACGTCAAATTCATGCTGATTTATCGTTTCAACCGCAGCTTTTATCCAGTCCGGATTACTGCCGACCAGTTGAACTCCAAGCCACTGTTCGTCCTCGCCACGTTCCAGCAGGCGACAGGTTTTGGCATTATTAAACGCAATGGAAGCGGCGTCAATCATTTCAGTGAATGCATAGCGGCAACCGAAACGCCGGGCGGAACGCCGGTAAGGTAAATCGGTATAACCGGATAATGGAGCTAGAATAATGCTTTCAGGAGGATATAAATTCATAAGCCGTAAAATCAGTCTCCTGATTTTATTTTTTTAGGCGGATTGGCGACATCGGAATGCATCGATTGCAGGGTTTTTATTGCCTTGTTCTGAATCTGCCGCACGCGTTCTCGAGTGCAGCCAACTGCCAATCCGACATCTTCCAGCGTCATAATCTGGCAACCTTCCAGGCCAAAACGCAATTTTAAGACTTCGCGTTCCCGGTCAGTCAGTTTCTCCACCAGTTTACTGAGCTGGCTCAAAGATTCAGCATCACCCAGAATAGTATCAGGAGCGTAACCAGCTTTATCAGGAATAAAATCCTGCATTTCACCGTCTTCTCCGCTGACAATCGGTTCATTGAGCGAGGATGTGGACAAATTGGTATGGCGTAATTCAGAAATTGTTCTCGGGCTGAATTCCAACACTTCGGATAATTCCACGTCAGTTGGCATGCGCCCTAATTTTACCATCAGCTCTTTCTGAGTGCGCTTTATCTTGTTGATTTTATCCACTGATTGTACAGGAATTCTGATGGTGCGGCTTTGTTCAGCAATCGCCCGGCGCATTGATTGTTTTATCCACCAGGTGCTGTAAGTGCTGAATTTAGCGCCTTTAGCCGGGTCAAACTTTTCAGCCGCAGTCATCAAGCCGATATTGCCTTCAGAAATCAAATCATGTTTAGATAATCCGCGATTCATGAATTCGTTGGCAATTTTCACCACCAGCCGCAAGTTAGCTTTTATCAGCGTCGCCTTTGCTTCGTCATGAGCTTTTTCATCTCCAGACTGAATCGCCTTAGCCAATATCACCTCTTCCGCTGGCGACAACAGCGAAAAATCGATAATATTCCGCATGTAAACTTGAGAAGTTGTCATAGGATTATCAGCATGAGTCTTCTTTTTTGGCTTATTACCGCCAGTGATTTTTTCATGCTTTATTGGCATAATCGATATTTCATCCTTTGTTATATCTGGTCTAAAGTACCTTTGTATTGTGCCAAAAGATCATTCAAAGCAATATCTGCTATTTTTGCGCCGGAGTAAGATATTTCAAGCCGGTTGTTCGCGGTAACTTTTCCGACTTTCGCGAACGGCACGCTTTTAAGCAATGCGTCGACCTCAGCCGTGTTTTCAGGTTTGACAGTCATTATAAACCGGCTGTTGGATTCTGAAAAAAGCATTTCAATAACCGGACAAGCTGATGCCACAGGAATTTTTCCCAAGTCAATCTGAAGTCCAAGTCTTCCACCCATAGCAACTTTCGCAAAACCAACGCCCAATCCGCCCAACGCCGGAGTGTGCAATGAACAGGCCAACCCGGCTTCAGTTACGTTGGAAACAGCATTATAAATTTTGATTGCATATTTTGCGTCAACTTCAGGAACTTGATTCCCGGTGGCATTATTCAACATGGCAAAATATTCACTACCGCCCAATTCCGAAGCGGTGTTGCCGATTACATAAACGACATCGCCGGCGAATTTGGCGTCAAGAGTTACCGCCTTGCTGATGTCAGCCATCCTGGCGATTGTGCTGAACAACACGGTCGGCGGAATAGAAATCTTTCTGCCGCCGCGAGTGCTGTCATTTTTCATGCTGTCCTTACCGGAAATGCACGGCACTTTAAAGGCTTTTGTGTAGTCGTAAAGCGCCTGATTGGCTCTCACCAGCTGTGCCAGTTTGTATTCGCCATCCGGAGTTTTTTCGCTCTGCACCGGATCCGGCCAGCAGAAATTATCCAGTCCGGCAATGTGTCCGAGCTTGCCGCCGACGGCAATAATCCGCCGGATAGACAGGTCGATAATCGACGCCATCATGTGATAAGTATCAATATCGCTGTAACGCGGCAGAATACCGCCAGCAAGAATAATTCCTTCTCTACTCAACTGTTCAATCATAGTAACCGTGGCATCGCTAACCACATCGCGGCATTTTCCGACGAAAGGTTTTATAACGCTAAGGCCTTTTACTTCATGATCATACTGTCTGGCTTTATACTCGTCAGAACAGATATTAAGTCGTCCAACCATTTTTGTCAGGTCAGCTCCGAGGTCGCGACCATTCAAATCAGGTTCTTTGAAAACTGGCTGTTTCCATTTCGCATTAAGTTTCATACGCGGCAAACCGTCATGCATAAAATCAATATCCAGCAGCGCAACGGTTTTGTCACCGTAAAGCATGTGGAATTTTCCGTCTCCGGTAAATTCTCCCATAACCGTCACTTCCACATTGCGTTCCGCGGCCAGAGTTTTAAATGCTTCAACATTTTCCGGCTGAACAGCGAAACTCATGCGTTCCTGAGCTTCAGAAACCAGAATTTCCCACGGATCAAGTCCGGGATATTTCAACGGCGCTTTTTTCAAATCCATCCGGCAGCCGCCGCACAGTCCGGCCATTTCGCCGATACTTGAAGACAAACCGCCAGCGCCATTATCAGTAACGAAACGATAAAGTCCGCGGTTTCTGGCTTCATAAATAAAATCGCCCATTTTCTTTTGAGTAATCGGGTCGCCAATCTGAACCGCCTGCGTCGGGCTGTCCTTATGCAATTCTTCACTGGAGAAAGTAGCGCCGTGAATGCCGTCTTTGCCAATGCGGCCGCCAGCCATGACAATCAAATCGCCGGGCAGTATGGATTTTTCAAATCCCTTGATTTCTCCAATTTTCTTCGGCAGCGTTCCGACCGTGCCACAATAAACCAGCGGTTTTCCCAAATAACGTTCTTCAAAATATTCCCAGCCAAGGCCGTAAGGAATTCCGCTCTGATTACCGCCGTCAATCACACCTTTATGAATGCCGTCGCGCAGTCGGCGCGGATGCAGTAAACTTTCCGGAACATCTTTTTCAGCACAGAACGGCGAGCCAAGGCAGTATCCCCAGACATTTATCAACAGGTCAGCGCCCTGCCCGGTTCCCATCGGGTCACGATTGACGCCGACAATACCGGTCATCGCGCCGCCGTAAGGATCAAGCGCGGACGGACTGTTGTGGGTTTCAACTTTATAAACCAGGTCCAGCCGGTCATTGAAAGCAATAACGCCGGCGTTGTCGTGGAAGACAGAAACCAGCCAGTCAACTTCTTCGCCAATTTCATGAGTGCTTTTCTTGATGAACGTTTTATAACATGAAACAATATGCTGGCGTTTGCCGGTTTCAATATCTTCATAATCAATTTCAGCATCGAAAATTTTGTGTTTACAGTGTTCCGACCAAGTCTGCGCCAGAACTTCCAGTTCAACATCGGTAGGCCGCGGATTAAGCCCGTATTTTCCCCTGCCTTTTGCTTGGCGGAAATAATTTTGAATAACTTTCATTTCATCCAGAGTGAGCGCCAGAATGCCTTTCCGGCTGATGTCCATCAGGCCGGCGTCGCTAATTTCCAAGTCATATTCTTTCACCTGTCCGCCGCCAGCGGCGACAACCAACGGCATATTCAGCGGAATCCCCTGCCCGGAATCTTTTCCGGAAAAAATCCTGACCGATTCGATTAATTCATTGGCCAGCAAATCTTTTGCGATATGTTCAGCATTTTCCCGTGAAAGGTTTTTGCCGTAAAGCAGATATTCCACAGAACTGAAAATATGTTCATCACTCTTCAAGTTGCGCCCGATAATATCGCCAACCGCCTCCTGCGCGGTACGACCGACATTATCTGTCACGCCCGGCTTAAAACCGACCGAAACCAGCCAGTCGCAAGGCGTTTCCGGACGACTTTCGCCGACTAATCCCTGCTGCAACACCGGGTTTGCCAGGTCAGTCGCCACCTTCAGCGCTTGATCATGGGTAATATCAGCGCAAATAGTATAAACATCACGAGTCCATACCGCGTCAAGTTTAATTTTTAAAAAGTCAGTTATCTGCTTTTTAACACTTTCGCCTCTGGAATCGCGCCATCTCTTTAAAGGTGCTATTTCAATTCTGTAATTCATCTTCTTCTGAAAACATCCTTCCTGAAAATCAGTTTTTTATTTATTTTTATGAAACTTTAATTTTTTATATTTCTGTAACTTAAAATTCTGTTAATTTACACAAACGGCGGCATATTGGCAAAATCACGAATCTGATAAATAAGTTCATGAACTTTCTGCCCCATCATGTCCAGCTTGGATAATTCTTCAATCCGCTTTTCGCTGCGGCGCAATTCGCGCGGAGAAAGAATTTCAGAAAAAAGTCCTGACGCATCAACCAGACTTATCAGCACGGTGTCACGCGGGTCTGGAATTTCATTGGATAATACCAGATTGCGGAGCCGTGTTTCAACATCCACAACTTCAGTATCATCAATAATCGGATAACGGCGGCTGGGAAAAAACCATAAGATTTTCTCATCCACCTGCTTGAGAATGCCTTTGCCAATTAACTCCCTCCGTACCATTTCCTCAATTTCTTTAGCATGAGGCATCAGCACTTGCAAACAACGATAAATCTGAGTTTCATTCTTAGAGGCTTTGTAAAATAGGTTAAGAACCTGATCAAGCACCGGCGAACCAGTCTGGTCAGTATTCAGAATAAAAAGATTTTCTTTATCAGTATCAATTTTATTCATGAAAGAGAGCTCAGAAAGCACTGCCCCAATCATCACCGCGCTTAACACCACTTCTTTAGATGAAATAACTATCTTTCCGGTTACATCGTCCAGAGCCAGCAAATATATTTCTTCGGCAAAACTGAGCATTGAGTGTCTCCTGTCTTTATGCTATAAAAATCAATGGGTTAATTTAACACATTTTAAACTAAGATAAAGCACGTCAATATTTTTTTCGCAAAAAACTTCCCGGCCGCGGCAACGAATCTCTATTCGGTTTTAGCCAGCGGATATTCAACGTAAAATGTCGTTCCAGAGTCCGGATCTGAAGTAAATGACACTTTGCCGGAAAGATAATTTTCCGTCAACAATTTCATGCTGTAAGTTCCCCAGCCGCGACCGCTGCCTTTGGTGGAAAATGAACGTTTGAACATTTTCAGCTGAATATCTTTTTCAATATATGAAGAATTATGTATGCTGAATACGACCATTCCTGATTTTTTACGACAGGCAATGGTTATAGTCGCGCCGGAGCATGATGCTTCCAGTGCGTTTTTTAACATATTCCCGACAACTCGTTGCACCAGACGCTTGTCAGATTGAAAAATAATTTTCTCTGAATCGGCCGCAATTTTTATACTTTTACTTTTTGCAATCGGATGCTTACTGTAGGTATCAACCATTTTTTCGAGCAATTCTGAAGCATCAATCGACTCGTGCATTATCGCTATATGCCCTTTTTCAGCATCAATTATGTCCCGGTGAACACTAATCTCCTCCAGTAACTGAGCCGAAAGACGGAAGAGAACATCCGCATATTCACGGT
>JBAYVM010000104.1:0-8068 GCA_041674645.1 Victivallaceae bacterium
AATGCCAGGCTGGAACAGGCGAAAATTGATTATTCACTCACTCAGGACGATGAAAATATAAAACCCCAACTATATGAAAAACAAAAAAGCATTAATGCGTTAATCAACCGTTTAAATAAAACCATTGCCGAACTTGAAGAGAATCAGCTTAAGCTAGAACAGAATATGGACGCCGCCGAGCGGCAACAAATGGAAACCATCAGCCAGGACTCGAGAATCAAGCGCCTTATTGAGGAAAATTATCAACTGATTGACCTCAAAAGAAAAGCATACATGGACGCGTTGCGCATCAATGCCGCCAATATTTTCCGCAATCTGCACGATGAATATCGAATCATACGCAACAACTACCGCGACGACCATTATTACTTGAGAATGTTGTCGCGATGCTCGGGATTTGTCGAACGTTCAAAAGAAGCTATCAAGGTGAAATTATGGCTGCCGGGAACAATTCAAAAACATATCGTGAAATCCATGGAAGCGCTTGCGAAAATCGCCGAAGAAAACATTAACCGACTGTCAAAGGAAAAAGTGAAAATTGAACTGATGACCGGCACGATAGCAACAAAATAAGCAACAAAAAGCGGGCGTTCAATTGGACACTCGCTCCTGCTCAAATACTGAGCTCTGGTAAAACAGGTTGATATCTGGACATGACTGGTCTTTATGTAAACGCAAAAACGGACGTTCAATTAAACACTTTTACCGAGTTCTGGGCAAAAGATTAAAGTTTAAAAAGTTTTCTCTAGGTCTGAGGTTAAGCTTCAGAAGAGAACGCCCGGGGCCTATCGTGGCGAAGCCATCGGCAGCATCCTTTTGTCAGCCTTCAATTGGTTCATCAGGAGTGCTGAGAATTAGTTGATAAAATGCCAGGTCAAGCCATCGTCCGAATTTGTAACCTGCTTGCGTGATTGTGCCTGAATGGGAAAATCCATGTTTCTGATGGAGCTTAATACTGTCCAAATTAGTTCCTTCAATACCACCAATTAACAGGTGATAGTTTTGTTCGATTGCCTTTGCCACTATGCTTTTTAAAAGGATATCCCCTATTCCTTTTTTACGGTGCTCATGATGAACATAGACTGAATGCTCTATCGAATATTTATAGGCCGCCCATATTCTAAAGGCGCCGTAAGTTACAAACCCCAGCAGATTGTTGTCATTATCTTCAACACCAATAACGGGGAAGTTGTTTTTGCGCTTAACTTCAAACCATGGCTTCATACTCTCAACAGATCTTGGTTTATAGTCAAATATGGATGTAGAATTGATAATTGCGTGGTTGAATATGTCTAAAATCGCTGTGGTGTGCTTCTCTTCTGTACATTCGATTAATTTCATAGTGATTATTCTCCATATAGCAATAGGCTAACAAACCAAGATTCAGTTCAATTTTTATTTCCACCAGTAGAGCCAAAATAACACAATTGGCTCCACTGAGAAATATTTTTACTTTATTCCGAGTTTTTTGTCGAGTTTTTTAATCATTTTGTCGTATTCGCTCATTGCCATATCCAACATTCCTGAATAACCTTTCACTTGTTTGGGTTCGATTACCTGATCGTCATTGAGGAGCGCAATCAGTCCATAAACAGGCCCCAGTAGTTCAAATATCTTCGTCAAATCTTTCTTCAGGCTGTCATTGATGTCGATAGCATTCATATCCAGTTTTCGTATCCACGCCGTATGCATATCGGCAAATTCCAACGCTTTTTTACGGATTTTTCCCTGCGGATTATCCTGAAAAATATTATACTCGCTTTTTACGGTTTCCCAGAGCTCTTTTATCTCTTGATTAAATTCCTTTTTAAGCTCAGGATAATGTTGCTCAACGCGGTCGTCAAAGCAACGTTTCTTCACCCGTTCCAGGCTGTCGCCGCCGCCAAACAGTTCATCCCGCATATAGGCTTCCAGTTCATTCGCGCTGATGGAAAAACCCATTGTCTTAAACAATTCATCCAACCTGAATTCTTCTGCAAACTCTTCATCCTCGTCTTCGTCAAACTCAAAATCTTCGTCTTCTTCTTCTTCCACCAGTTCAAATTCCCGGTCTTTTTCCCAAATTATCGCATTGCCTTCAGCGGAAATCTCCAGATACAAATCATCGTGCTGATTAAGCACATTAACCAACATGCTTGACGGAGCTTGCAACAGACTGTGGTCAGAATAGAAAAATGCCCGGCTCAAAAATGCTTCAATCGGCTCCATGTACCCAATAATATCAACCATATCAATATTTTTCCGCAAGCCTATCTCAAATTCATTATTCCATTTAGCCGCCTGCCATAACCTGTCCTGCGGCAACCGTTCAATGGTACATAATTTCTTTTTATGGTCAATAATTGAAACCAGCAAAATGTCACCTTCA
Source organism: Victivallaceae bacterium (assembly GCA_041674645.1). Classification (GTDB taxonomy): domain Bacteria; phylum Verrucomicrobiota; class Lentisphaeria; order Victivallales; family Victivallaceae; genus JBAYVM01. Next base: position 2,369 of record JBAYVM010000104.1, read on the forward strand.
ACAATCTTATTAGCGGCATAAAAAGCTTTAAAATCATAAACTGAAACCTGGCAGGTGCTGTTTGGGTCCACCTCCCCGGATTGCATTTCATCAAGGAAGGCCTGCATGTTGTCTTCAGCTTCAATCAGTACCTGTTCCATCATGCCGCGAGGTCCGAACAGCGAATAATAAACGCTCAAAGAGACAAAAGGTATATTGCGTTTCGTCCGCTTGATTTTGCCGCGTTTTTCTCCTGTTTCCAGTACAATCTTATCCTCGCGATCAAAAAAAGGAACAAACCGGTGACCGGGAATTAAAATCCCCCGCTCTATTTCAAATGCTGTCGGACAAACACAAAATTGCGCTTTGGCGAACAGGCCGCGCCGGGAGAAAAAGATTTCAGCGTCATCTGCCTCTTCATATTCATCTTCATCCTCGCCATCCTCGCTCAAAACAGGAACATAATTACTGTCTTCACTCAATGTTTCTTCAATAATAGCGCTGAGAAAGTCGAAGTCATCAATCCCGCATTCCTTGCAGACCGCTTCAATTATTTTACTCGGACAAATCGGCTCACTACTGGAACCGTACAACTTATCAATCGCCTTGACAACAGCTTTTTCCATTTCCATAATAACCTCCAACAATTATTTTTTTATGCACTCGCAATCTAAAAAATCAACCGACGGATGAACCGCTCGGAATATCACCATCAACCGTAACAATCTTCAAATTTTTGCCATCTTTGGCCGCCAGCAGCATTCCCTGGGATTCGATGCCGCGAATCTTCGCCGGTTTCAGATTGGCGACAATAACAATATTTCGCCCGATTATCTGTTCCGGCGTATAGAACAACGCGATTCCGGCAACCAGCTGCCGGGTTTCACTGCCAACTTCAATTTGCAGTTTCAACAGCTTATCCGTGCCTTCAACCTTTTCCGCTTTCAGTACTTTCGCTGTGCGAAGCTGAGTTTTGAAAAATTCGTCAATGGTTATCACGCCCTCGACTGCTTCTTCAACCGGCGCGACAACTTTTTTCTCTTCAACTTTTGGTTTTTCCGCTTTTGCCGGTGCGACAACAACCTCCACATCATCCAGTTTTATCCGGAGAAACAACGCGTCAATGTCACTCATAGTCAGGCCGCTGAGCACATTATTTTGCTTTCTGAGTCCACCAATATGACAGTCATTTATTCTATCTTCCGGCATTCCCAATACCTGACGCAGTTCCGCCATTTTTCCCGGCATGACCGGATGCAGCAGCACCGAAACTCTCCGCAAAGCGTCAGCCGCAGTGTACAACACCGTACCCAGCCGCTCATGTTCGCCTTTTTTTGCCAAAGTCCACGGCGCGGTTTTTTCCATGTAACGGTTCCCTGCCCTGACGGCATTCATAATCTGTTCCAGCCCCTGCTCCAGCTTCATCCCGTCAAGCGCTTTTTCCATCGCGTCAATCGCGGCATTCACCGCGGCATTGAGTTCTTCATCATCCGCGTTCAACGCGCCCGGCTGCGGAATCAAACCGCCGGAATGGCGCAAAGTCATTTTCACCACCCGGCTGAGCAGATTGCCCAGATCATTCGCCAGATCGCTGTTGTAACGGCTGACAAAGGCCTCTTCGGTAAACGAAGAGTCCTGTCCGAGCGACATTTCCGCCATCAAAAAGTAACGAAATGCGTCAACGCCGTATTTCTGTATCATTTCCATCGGATTAACGACATTACCGAGCGATTTGCTCATTTTATCCCGCCCGGTGAGCCACCAGCCATGCGCGAAAACCGTGCGCGGCAGTTCAACGCCCATCGCCTTCAACATTGTCGGCCAGTAAACTGTATGCGTAGTCAGAATGTCTTTACCGATTAAATGGTAAGACGCCGGCCACCATTTTTTGAATGTTTCATCATGCTGCCGGTAACCAACGCCGGAAATATAGTTAATCAACGCGTCAAACCAGACGTAACAGACATAATCCTGATCGAACGGCAGTTCAATTCCCCACGCCAAACGGGTTTTCGGACGCGAAATACACAAGTCGCCCAGCGGACGCTTCAGAAATCCCAACGTTTCATTCGCCCGGAAAGCCGGTTGAATAAACTCCGGATGGGTCTTGATGTAATCTATCAGCCAGTCCTGATATTGACTCATCCGGAAAAAATAATTGGATTCGATAATCTCATTCGTGCTTCTGCCGCACTCCGGACAAGCCATCGTTTCGTCCAAATCCTTCTCGGTGAAAAAACGTTCGCAAGGAACGCAGTAACGCCCCTTGTATTCGTCTTTGTAAATCAAATCGCGGTCATACAGGTCTTGCAGAATCTCCTGAACCACTTTTTTGTGTTCCGCATCAGTCGTGCGAATAAATTTGTCGTTAGTTATTTCCAGCTCACGCCACAGTTCCTTGAAACGGATAACCGTCGTATCGCACTGCTGTTTCGGTGTCATGTGATGTTCTTCCGCCGCCTTCTGAACTTTCTGCCCGTGCTCGTCGGTGCCGGTCAGAAAAAATGTCGGAATCCCCAGCGAACGGTGATAACGCGCCAGCACATCGGCCAGAATCGTCGTGTAGGAATGGCCGATATGCGGCTTGTCATTAACGTAATATATTGGTGTGCTAACGTAAAATTTTTCTGTATCCATCTATAAAACCCCTGCGGTTAATAATATTCAATTGTATAAACTCAAAAGCATAATCTAAATCCGATACCGCTCTTTTCAAATAATCCGCCCGAGATTGCGCAGATTTCACCGACAACGGCCTCACTGAATGACACTGCGAGGTTGTAGAGGGAATTGTGGAAGGTAAAAAATCCATCACTACATCCCCAGTCTGTCCAACGGACTGACTGCCGTACTGGACAGGTCACGCATGACATGCGTGTAAATCATGGTCGTTTCAATGCTGTTGTGCCCGAGATATTCCTGCACTTCCCGAATGTTTACGCCGCGCATCAGCATGTGCGTAGCAAAGCAATGTCGCAGGGTATGTACACCCGCATGTTTTGTGATTCCAGACCGGATTACTGCTTGCCGCATGGCACGTTGAAGTACCTCCTCCCCAACATGGTGACGCCGCACCGCGCCTGAACGCGGATCAGTTGAATATCCTGCCGCCGGAAACACATACTGCCAGCACCACTCCCAGGCCGCCCTTGGATATTTGACCTGCAATGCGTATGGCATTTCAACATCACCATGCCCTTCGGAAAGTTCTCTATCATGCAATGCTTTCACGCGTTCCAAATGCGCTTTCAGAGGTACGACCAAACAGCCAGGCAGAAGCGTCGTGCGATCTTTGTCTCCCTTGCTGGCGCGTACCGTAAGCAGTTCCTGTTCCAAATCAATATCTTTCACACGTAGGCGCGTGCATTCGGATACCCTCAACCCGCTACCATAGATAAGCCTCAACATCAGTCCAGTAGTGCCGTCCAGTTCGGCCAACACCTGTGCCACCTCTTTTTCGTTCAGCACCACCGGCAGGTGTGGTCCGCGCTTTGCTCGTACTGAATTTAACTCTGAGGCATCCTGCCCAAGAACTTCCCGTAATAGAAAAAGCAGCGCGCTAAACGCTTGGTTCTGCGTGGACGCGGCAACTTTGCGCTGTACTGCCAAATCGCCTAGAAAGGCGCGGACGCTGTCCGGAGCATCCCATGGCAACTGACGTTTTTGAATGAAAGCGCCGTACTGTGTAAGCCACCCCAGATAGGTTTGCTCTGTACGGTATGCGTAGTGGCGCATGCGGATTAGCCGACGAGTTTCATGAATAGCCGCATCCAACGTTGTCGGTTTTCCAGAACGTTCCGGTACTTTGACGCACTCAAGCGCAGTCCCAGACGCGCCCACCGTGTGTTCCTGTTGGAAGCGAAGGTAATGCTTCTGATAGAGTTCCACTGTCCTTGAGGCCTGTTTTATTTGCCATTCAGGAAGCTGCTGTCGCTCCAGCTCCTCAACAAACGAACGTTGCGCATCTGCCGGAGCAAGGCTTGGATCACCGCCCGGACCTGTCAAAAAGCGCTGTAACCAGCGCACATAATACGGCAGGTGGCGTTCATCAACCAGACTACGGCTTTTCCAATACAACTCAACATCATGAAGATCAACCGGTTGCAATTCATTCATAACAAATCTCCCTGTTTCGCAGACTGACGCATAACCCCGTCCTGGACGGGCTTTTCCGACATATAATAACGCATAATCATGCTAATTATTGTACGCTATTACAAAAAAGTACGATTGGACGCATAACACGGCAATGGCCATGTTATGCGACAAGCACCTTGGTACAGTGGAAAGCAGTATGAGTTTATAACTGAGCAGATTGCAAAGTTATAATGCTTTGATTAAAAACAAGATGAAGAATAATAATTGGAAGCGTCTTGCAAAATTTTCCGACAAGTATATATTACTACGAATTGAGGGGCGATAGATTGCCTTGGACACAATGCCCGGGTTTTGCGATTGGTCGCCCATATAACGTTCGGCAAGAGAATGAGATGAAAGAAACCAGGATCATGTGGATTGAGTGGAAAGACGGACTGGCAGGTCCCGCCAGAATCGGCCGGGTGACGTTCTCCAAGAGCCGCAAATCCATTCAGTACCAAGGTAAGACATTTCACACACTGGCCGGGCGGGGGTTCAAAGCAAACTACGCCGACGTCGAGACCGGAGACGAATACTGGATCTCTGGCTGTCACAAGGACGGCAGGGATGCCCTCTACAACACTGATGTTGAAATTGACGAGGATGTCCGCGTGGAGTACTGGACGCTGATTCGGAAGGAACCGGAGAAGGTGCATGTGAACCGATTCCGGGCGATGGGAAAATGCAAATGAAAGCCGAACCACGGGCTGGAGTCTACCAGTGCCCCGCCTGCGGCGGGGACACTGGAGACTCACCCCTAACGTTATAAATAAAAATGAAAAAACAAAATCATATATTTTCATTGCCATGTATAATGCGAGCGATTGTTCTGACGATTACGTTTACTTGTGTGGTGTTTTGTACAGATGGAATGACTAGTTCACATGCAAAATCATCAATAGGCCTAATCTCTTATACTATGTTTATACCACAATATTTCGGGTTTGCGGCGGTATTCAGTTATTTCCCTCGCCATACTCCTATTTATTTGATATTTCCTTTGGGATTAGTACCAGTATTTTTTATTTGCTTAGCGGAAGCTAGACTTTTTCTAGGTCTAGCAAATTTTATAGGAACTTTGCCCCATATAGAATGGATGGGGCGAAAAAACAAAAACAAATGATAACAGTAGGTGCACCCAATCATTTTTCGCGTCGCGAAAAAATGATGAGTGACCTTGGAGTTGGATGGACGCTTCGCGCGGAGGAAAAAAATGAATGAAGAAGAATATATAAAATATGCAAGTAATTATTCGGTTTCTTTAATGAATAATACAAAATGGATCAAGCTATTCATGGCAATTAATAATGCTGGAATAGAAATACAAAATGCTGATTTTAAATTCATTGATTCGGATCATATTTTAAAACAAGCGTTTCCAAAAAATTACGATTTGAATGATAATCGATTTAATGATGGTAGGTTTCAGCCATTTGAATACAAATGGATAAAGGAAATATTTATTCCGAATGAATTCAAGCCAATAAAAGATTGTGGATATACAATCAAACAAAATACAAAGGCAATAATATCAGAATTGGAAAAAATTGGGAAATTTCCTATCGAGGAAAAAGAAGATGGTAT
>JBAYVM010000105.1:0-8060 GCA_041674645.1 Victivallaceae bacterium
GAAACGCGTGTTGATACATTTCAAGGACTTCCGGTTGATCTACGCACGGCGCGAAACGCGGATGAACACAGCGCCGCGGCTGATCTACACGGGGACCACGCAAATGGGGGTATTTCAGAAAAATATCTTCCGGCCACCACATTGGATCATAGAGAAAAACTGCTCCTTTGAGACCATGTTTCTTTAATATTTGCGCCTTCCTGGCAATAACTTCCTGAGCTTGTTTTGCATAATCTTCCGGCGTCCAATTTTTTAACAACTCCGGTGGAAATATTTTAAAGATGCCGGTATGGACAATTGACCATTGCAGATAAGGATCGTCAGGATCATCCAGTTCCCAGAATGAACGTTCTATTTCAGTAAAGGTAACATGTGTGACTCCGGCTTTGGCGCATTCTTCCGCCAGTTTATCATATTGGTCGAATTCATCAACAAACGGGCTGCGAACAATAATTGTATCGAATGTGTTTGATTTTGCATTAGCCATGTCACGCTCTTCCTTAATTTCTAATTATTTAAGTGAATTATTTTCAATCGTTCTAAGACTTTCATCTACCGCCAAGCCTCCTGCATAAGTGTCAGCAATAATTATTTGCCCAAACACAACGATAACATACAGCGCTTTACAATATTTCCTATCATAAATTTTCCCTGATTGCTAACCCTGACTAAACATCATTTGTCTTCTATAACCGAATCTGTTGACAGCGCGATAGTATCCAGCAACAATGTTTTACGCGGCCAGATTTTGATAGAATGTTTTCCTCTGACCAACTCTAATGCCGTCCCCGGCTCCCGCTTGTTATTGGGAAACTTTATTGAGGCCCAAACCCATTCCGGAGCATTTTCAAAGAAAACTTTTTGCGGTTTTTCGCCGTCAACAGAAATATAACAGGAATTGTGTGCAGAACTTGGCGGAGCCGGTGATTTTACTCTCAGGAACAGATAATAAACTCCGTTCTCCGGAATCTCAACGGAAAACTCAACCGGTTTGCCGCCAGGAGCGTTCCAGTTTGTTGTGTCGAGATTTAAGTATTTACCGGACAGACATTTCTGGTTTTTTATAGATTTGAATCCAGCGGAACCAACCATTTTCGCAACCACTGACGGCGCGCCGCTTACCGCCGTTGCATAGACTGTTACCGGAATTGAAAAACCGTCTTCCATTCTCGCCAGAAATAAACCTTTATACAAACCGGCTTTCTTGATTTTTCCGGGAACAACACTGACAGTAAACCGCACTGGCTGTCCTGCTCTGAATTCGCCGGATGCCGGTTCGACAGAAATCCAGTCGAAAGGCTGATTCTTCACTATTTTGAATTCTCCAGTCCAGTCGGAATCTGGTTTCACCGTAACAGTTACGACATCAGACGTGGAAGTTTTCTCTTGCAAATTAACTTTCAGATTAAGCTGTCCTTTGTCGTAAGTAACCGGAATTGGACGGTACGGCAACATATTTTCGACACCGGCTTCAAGTGCGCCGATGTCAGCTTTGCCATTTGCGCCAGGCGCAAAGCCTGGAATTGTAATTCCGCCTTTGATTGCGCGGCTGTCAGTTGACAAATTGAAATTAGCATTGGCAGGATTTTTAAAACCCGGCAACGCAATCACCCCGTGTTTTTCCATTCCGGGAGCGGCATTCAGATAATTTTCATCCAACCAGTCTTTGTTACACATCAAGTCATAATCAAAATCGCATACTGAATTCTTTTCGCGGTCTATAACAGAAATCATACGGCATGCCAGCAGATTATTCCGGCTGAAGCCATTAAACTTGCCTTTATTTTTGTCCGGGCCAAACCCGACCGAGGCAAGCCCCTGGCCGTTGGTATAGGCAGTGTTATTAAAGAAAAAAGTTGTTCCGGCAGCATAACTACTACCTCCGCCGTTTTTAAACACCGAACCGACTGAATTGGTTATGTCTTCCAAATTGACAAAAAGATTGTTATAAACGTACGACGGACCAAGCATGTTTGGAGCCAGGCTGATACCGCATAAAAAGCCTTCAACTTTATTTTTAAAGAATCGGCAGTTCATTTGCCCGCCGTCAAATTCAATGCCATCATCATTCCCGAAAGCAAACATATTACCGTAAACTTCGGCATCACGGTAGAATCCTCCGGTTTTATAGCCATTGCCATAACCGCTGACGCCATCATTCCAGCGATGTTCGTCGCTGCCAATAAAATCATTGTAACGCAACACCGTACAACCGGAAGAAAGAACGCCGACCGCCTGCGGACCTCGCGGATGGGCATAAAACCAGGAATTAGAACGACCGCGAGGATCATGAATATAACTTCTTTCGACTACGACATTTCCGCTGTTGTAAATATTCACGCCATTATCGAAATCTATAGAATTACCATCTTTGTCGTAATAAAAACCTTTTTTATTAAAATCCTGTTTGCCGGCACGTCCCCAGCCGCTGATATTACAATTGACAATCCGGATATTCTGAGAACGCAAAATATCAATGCCGTGCAATTTTCCGCCAGTTATCGTCAACCCTTCCAGAATTAAATACGAACACTGTCTGATTTGAATAGCGGCTTCCTCAGCCGTTCCGCCATTAATTACCTCAGACCCGGCAACATATTTTATCCACCCGTCCGGAGTACCATGAACACCCGTCAACTGAATTGGTCCGGAATTAAGCTTTACCGTCTTCTTCACCGGAACATTGCTATTCCAAGTTTTAAATATTGAATTTAGAGTATTTAAAATTTTACCCTTTGAGTCAAGCAATTCAGCTTTTACTTCATATTCAGTGTTTTCACTTAAATTAACAATACTGCCTCTGAACATGCGGTCGAGTATCGGACGGAATTTAGTCAACGGATCGGTTTTGATATTCATCGGCGGAAAAGCTTCTTGCCACGGTTCACTTCCTTTTGAACGATACGACAGGCGACATTTTCCGTAATCTCCTGTGCCGTATTTTATATAAATTCCACATCCGCTAAAAAGCGGAACTGTTGATAATTCAGGATGTGCAATCCGATTCTCCGGTTTTGTTCCGGACGCAGTCGCAGAGGCAACAGTAAATTCCGGCCTGGCAAACCAGACCGATTCACCTAATGCGTCAGTGGTTTGGAAAAAGCGCAACAGAACAGAAACCTTTACGGCATTTGCTGAAGAGAAATTTATATTTATTTCCTCCCACTCAGCGCCAAAGTTTTCGTCACTTTTAATCCGTTTTATCTCTTTGCCCTGCTCGTCAATCAGTTTTACCATCAGGAAACCGAGTTTAGGTGAAGATCCTTTAACCAAACAGGAAAACGAATATGCCGTATTCTTTTTAACCGGTATATCCTGCTGGATAGAACCCCAGTCGCTTTTATTCTTGATGTCTACACGAATGCTGACAGCTCCGTTGTCAGGTTTTTGTGCTTTGTCAATAAAGATTGGATTCGCCAGCAGCGAAAACCATCCCTGCGGATTGCCTTTGGCATCCAACGCAGAAAACCCTTTCAGCAAGTTTGGCGATGAATCCTGAGCATTGAGGGTAGAGTTGTAGATTGTTAACAAAGATACTATTAACGCTATTAGGTTTTTTATCTGCATGCTTATGTTTTTCTTGGCTTATTATTTATGATTTACTTTTTCAGATGTTTACCCAGAATGGCTGGTTTGCCCTATAACAAGGCCATGCAACAAAAACAGGCAATACACGCGATTACAGCTGAAAATGCATGTGTACTTTTCAATTTGCAACAACGTTACCAGACTTGATTTCTTCAATAAGGGTTGGAGATGAAAACCACAGCGTTTCCCCTGTTTTCTGAGTATAGCGCAACATCGCAAGAACGATGTCAGCTTCGCCAGTGGAAAAATTGATTTTAAGCGTTTCCCAGCCTGAACCAACAGTAGCTGAACTGCTTATTCGCTTAACTTCTTTTCCATTGGCATCTAAAAGCTTAATCATTATTACTCCAACTTTTGCTGATGCTTTAACCAGGCAAGTGAAAATGTAATCCGTTTGCGGTTTTACTTTTACTTTCTGCGAAATATCACCAAGATATTTCCCGTCTTTTTCTACTGCAACTTTCAGGCTTTGCCCAACACCTTCCGGCCTTACCGTCTGGTCAAGGCTGAAACAAGACTGATTTGAACGCCATCCTGCAGGACAGCCTTTATCATTCAATTCCGTGAAATTGCCCCCCTTGAGCAGATTTGCTGACGCGTCATCAGCAACCAGTTCCGCTGTAAACATGAGACCCGCAAACATCATTACTATTAAATATATCACTTTCATATTAATTTCTCCAATATCTTGTTTTTTAAAGGTTTAACTATCAGTTATGGCGACGGATAATGCCAGAAAATATCTCCTTCGCTGGCTGGTGTACTTGCAGTAGCCCATAATAGTTCTCTGTCTTTCGTTTCAACATGACCATCAACAAAACCTATATTGCATTGCCTCCCGTTATTATGTGGATAAACTCTTTTATCAATGTAAGCAGAATATGCTGTCATAACCACTTGATATGTTTTAGCCATGGGACCTATCAAAGCGACTTTTGAAGCGCTGAACCGCAGTTTGCTAATTTTTTTGCCATCAATCTGGTCATTTATGCCGGTAGTTGCATAGAGCGGGGTGGTATCCGAACGCATAACTCCTCCCTGGGCAATAACAGTAGTGGCATTATATTGCCCGTTAAACAATGTCGCGCTTGACGGACAGACAAAGACGTTATCAACCTTCCAGCTATAGGCTGGCATACCGAAATATTCAGGACCAATCTTGTAGCACCATAGATTCTTATACCACAAGCCGCCAGAAGTAGATTTTTCAGGAATATAAGAATCATAATCATCCTGATAAAACTTGAGTCCCATACCAACATTCTTCATGTTACTGGAACATTTTATAGCTCTGGCTTTTTCTCTGGCTTTATTCAATGCTGGCAGTAACATACTGGCCAAAATCGCGATTATGGCGATCACGACGAGGAGCTCGATGAGGGTGAATTCGCCTGTATTACGGCAAATTCTTCTTTGAGTTTTACACCATACATACTTCTTCATTTTTCCATATCTCCTTGTTTTTTTGGGAAGTATTGTTTTGGATAATTTGTTTCGTTTGCAAAACCTCCTTGTTTTTGGATAACGTATTATTTTTAGCGACTTGTTTGATTTGCAAAAACAGTCTTATTGCCTGAGCCAATTCTTCTGTGGTCTGGTTTAAGTCTAAATTCTCATTCCAAAGGCGGCAGATTCCATTTTCAATCATCGCAGATATTTCTGGTGAGCTGATATTGTATTGAGCGCTGATTTTATTGGTTTCGGAAAGAAACAACATATCCCGCGGGGATTCCGGGTCGATACTTTTTAGCGCGGAAGATTTTCTGATTGGAATGCCATATTTTTCCGCGCCGATAAAATCCTGAGTTTCTTCTGAAAGCATGAACCTGACAAACTCTTCAGCCAATGCCAGGTCTGTGCAACTTTTCCTGATACATATCAAATCTGTCGCCTGAGCAGTAATATCGGAACCGCCATTGATTAACGGAAGCGGCACGGTCTTCCAGCAATCAAAACCGGTCTGACTGAAATCTGCAAGACTTTCACGTGCTGATAACATGAACGCCAGCTTACCTGAAACAAATAGTCCCGTATAATCAGCATGAACAAAATCATCGGAGGTGGCATCCAATTCATGCAGCAAGTCGGTATAAAGTTGCAACCCGTAACGAGTCCGCGGGTGGTCAATCGCCACCGGGGCAGTCGGAGAAGAGGAAATCAGGCAACCGCCAGCCCGAAAAACAATGTTTATCCATTGAAAAATTGACGGAAGCCAATTAAAAATTTCAGTACCGGGAACATTCTGTTCACGCATTTTTCTGACGCTTTGAATAAATTCATCCCAAGTCCAACCTTGAGCAGGTTCCGGACACCCGTATTTTTGCAATAATTCAGGATTGTAAAACATTACTCGCGGCGAAAAAATAAACGGGATTCCCGCCAGTTTGCGGTCAATATAAAAGTTTTTGAACGGATGGCTGAAAAATAGCGACTTGTCAGCATAAATCCGATCAAAAATCGGCTGTAAATCCAAATAATCATTGCGATTATTCTGCACATATAACGTTGTGCGTAATTCGAAAACGCTTTGGGGAAATTTTTTGCATAATCTCAACTGCGGAATATTTTGCGCCAGTAATTTTTCAAATTTATCACGCCACGGAAGTTCTTTAAAAATAGTAAAATTAGTTTGCAGTATCCGTTCTTTCCAGCCCTTCTGAACAAATGTTCCCTGACGCGGAATTGTTTCGAGAATCCCGTCCTGCACCAACTTGTCGAGCGCCTGCTGCACCTTGACGAATGAAACTTTTGTTGCGGCGGCGATGGAACGCGCTCCGGGCAGTTTATCTCCGGTTTTCAGCTGACCGCCTTCAAGCAAATCAAGAATATAATTTCTTGTCGTTGTGATTTTATCTTCCATAATTCCGGATGTTCTTCCCGTTATTTTCTGTTTTTGATCACTATTTAAGATTATAGTGCATTTTCGTGACTATGTCAATAGTATTACACAAAATTTAATTGATTTATTATTTTCAGTCGTGACTATGTCATGGCTTAGCCTGAAATTATCTGGGTTGTCAAGCAGGCAAAGGAAACTTACAGGTAAAGGTCAAAAAATTTCCGGAATGTTATATGTATGCCAGTTCGGCGAATCAAGACCAGGAGTTCGCACGTACAATTTACCGTTGGTCTGGTCATAGCGAAAACGACCTTCTATTCTTATATCCTGCTTTAAGTACGAAGGAGGACAAAAACCGTAAATATCATTTGCCGGATTCAGGTCGCTGTTCAGCCGATAGCTGGCGCTGTAAACATAATTTCCTTCTGATGTCCAAATCAATCCGCTCAAAACACGTCCGCCGTCAAGCGTTGGAGGATTTGCCTGATCATAAGCTTCCAGCGTAATGTTAGCTTTATTAACGGTAAGGGATTCGCTATAAGAGCCGCTTTTGATTTTAACGACATCGCCACTATTTGCGGCATTCACCGCTGCCTGGATTGTCGTATAATTACCGCCTCCTCCTACAATTCTATCAGTTCCGAATAAGCTGTCAGTTGCAAAGATACACAAAGCTAAAAATGCCGCACTTTCAAGTCTCATTTTTGAACCTCATTACGTTATATTTACGTTTAAACTATCTAACGGCAATCAATAAAACTATTTCAAAAGCAATGTTTTCCTTCCGTATTCCAGTGCGCCAACATCAGGCTTTCCGTCTGGTGGCAACATGGAATTTTTGAGTTCTGGAGCCAGCGGCACAGCTGCATTGATACATGGACTGTCTGCTTCTAGCACGAAGTTTCCGCAAATACGATTGAAATTCTCTTCAAACAGTAGCGCAAATCCTCCGTCGACAATATCTTCCCGTTTCATACAGGAAAATTTATCTAGTTGCAAACTGGAAACGTTAATATCTTTATTTTTCAGAATTTTCAGCTTAGGATCGGCAAAAACACTGTGCTGATCAATGCCGACTTTCTGCTGTAATTCTGCAAGGGTTTTAATCTCAATACCGCCGAAAATGCCCATTCCAACATACTTATCTCCGGTTGCCCAGTAAACATTGAAGTCGAATTTCGGCCCATTGCTAAAAGGGAAATATGAAAAGTTCTGTGGATTTTTGCGATGCCATGCATGAAAGCGTCCGAATTTGTACCAATTATTGTGGAAAATATTATTTTCACAATGAACGTTCTTCCCGGCAAAAACATAAGGATTGTCACATATTGCATTGGAAAAGGCGCAAGTATTGTGATAAAAATAAGTATGACCTTTTACTTCATCTGCTTTTTGTCCGCCGGTTTTCATCATACTATTCGTAGCGTAAAAAATATTGTTATGAATATAAATTGGACCATTCTCAATAAAGCTCACCCCGATTGCCTGCAAGTCAATGTGATGAAAGATATTATTGTTGATAGATACATTCAATTTAAAATCTGGCGGCATATTTTTTACTTCCGTGCAATTGATGCTACCGGATAATGCATAAGATATGATGTTGTTATAAATCTTAGCCCCGAGAGAGACA
>JBAYVM010000106.1:0-8040 GCA_041674645.1 Victivallaceae bacterium
AACTGTTTTAGCGCTTTTACTGTATTCAAAAATACTGGTGTCAGCGCCGACAATCTGTGAAGACACTTTTTTGGTATTAGCGCTCGCAGCATCATAATGAAACGAAAAATATACTTTATCGCTGTCAAACGAGTCCAAATAGATGCTGGGCTGTGATGTATAATCGTTTTGCAATTCAGGAATATCATGCCAGGTTTCCGTTGATAAATCATAATACTGAATGCCTTTATAATGCGCCACCCACATATATTTTGAATTTTTATCATAAACCATTTGCGTTACGCGATTATTCTTCAGCGGACTATCCGCATCATTCGCATTAATCCAGTTTAAAATATTACCACTCGGATCGTATATCACAATTCCGCCACCGTAATTGCGCATTGTTTCTCTATGAGCGTCATCAGTGCAACGTTGATTAAAGTTCATGCCAACATCCAGTTGATTTTTTCCGGTTCCAGCCCAAACCAGATTATTGACCGGGTCATATTCCACGCAGGTCATATCCCGGAATTTCATATCCGAAGCATCAAGTTTCACAAAACTAGTTTTGGCTTTAGAAACAAGGTTCATTTTATAAACTCCACCATTGCCACCATGTGAATCATAAGCAGCTGGATTCGAGCGGTAAATCATCATAATCGAACCTGGCAGAAATGTCGCGCCACGATAAATAAACGGGTAGTCTTCCACAAAGTCGCCGTCAGCGTAATAACTGTTGCCTTGCGGCCACTGAAAAAATGAATCCCAACTCACGTCATTCAGGAAACAGAACATTACATCCTTGCCAACTTTGTCAAAGGTATTCTCAAGCGTAATGGTACTGTCGGTGTTATTAAACATCGTAGTGTGTTGGGTTACCGGGTCCCAGACATCCGGAGGAATTGGATTGGGAGAGACAACTTCTATATTTTCGCGCTTATTAATCTCATCGATTGTCATTGAGCTATAATAAGGCGTCAAAGTCAACAGCTTCATCTTGCCGTTAGCCGGTTGCTTGTATGACTGAGTAGCCGGATAGCCGGTATTGTCTATCATGCTTTTTACCGTCGTAGTGCCCGGGCCGTCCAGGCGACCTACAATGTAATAACCGAACTTGTTCCTGGAAAACTTTTTAGTTAATTTTGGAAAACTATCTGAACTAATTCCCACAAGGCCATAGGCCGCAGTAAATTGATTTAATACAGTAACCGCAAATGTTAACCTGACAAATCCTGGAAATTCTTCGACGCCGGCAATTGTTCCATTGTATGCGTTATTAGCTCCTTTGGATGCATCAGTAAGAAAAACAACATCGCCGACTTGAGCATAGCTCAAGCTTGGGTCTGGAACAACATCAACATACTTTTCGCCAGGGATGGAATCCGCGTATAATTTAAATGTTGGAACATTATTATAGTAATAATACTTATTGTTAGTAAAAATATTCGGGATACTCGTATCGGCGGCAGATTCCGACAATTGATACATCAGGAATACGTCAAACAGGTGATATAAATCAATTTCATCACCGCCATAATTTTTCCCTTTTTTGCCGGTATACGCATATTTCGGCGTACCATGCGTCAATACGATATAATTGATTTTGTCGGTAAGATTATTATTAATCAAATGCTTCTTGATTGTGTCCAGCGCCACCCACTTTTCATCATTTGCCATTCTGGTTCCGGTTCCCAATGCGGGCGTTACGCTAATATTGCAAACGTTGGCATCCGGAATGTGCCGGGCAGCTTTAAAGTAACTTCCAATCTCCTGTGACTCTGGCGATTTAGTATTTATAATCAACAACACGTCATCGTAAGAAGGCATCGCATTAGTTAGAATTGCAGTCAACATAACTGCCAGCGTGGTTACTCCTTGCATCATTTTTTTCATAGCCAACTCCCTTTCAATAAAATTTTAAATCCTTCATTGCTGCTCAACCAGACAAATCCGGAAACTTATATCTGAATAGACAACTATATTATACAGTTTGTTCCAAAAATATTCAAGTCTAACCCTATGAAAAGCAAAGATAATGGCAGTTTACCGCAAGGCGAGATTGCTTGTGCCACTTTTCGCAAAAAGGTGTTCTAATATGCGCCACGGCAAAACAGAACTTCTTTGACGGTTTTCAGCAGAATAAACAAATCAAGCCAGATATTCCAGTTCATAATATAGTATGCGTCCAGGTCAACCCGTTCGTCGTAAGAAGTGTTACTCCGTCCAGAGACCTGCCACAAGCCAGTGATGCCGGGTTTAACTTTAATAATCAAGTCATAATGTTCACCATAGCGCATAATTTCTTCCTGAACAATCGGCCTTGGACCAATTAAGCTCATTTCTCCACGTAAAACATTAATCAGTTGCGGCAGTTCATCCAGACTGGTCCGGCGCAAAAATCTTCCAATCCAAGTAACACGCGGGTCATTTTTCAATTTGTGACAAGCACTCCATTCCATTCTCAACGCCGGTTGCTCCTCGAGAAGCCTCTCGAACTCTTTTTCTTCATCCTGTTTCATTGTCCTGAATTTTATAGCTTGAAACGTTTGCCCGCCCTTACCCAGGCGTTCCGCTCTATAAAATACCGGTCCTCTGGAAGTAAGTTTTATCAGTACAGCAAAAATTATACCCACCGGAGCAATGAACAACGTCAACAACAAAGCGACCAGTTTATCCAACCATTCTTTAAAACGCAGAGGCCATTTCATCATCAATCTGCAACGCAATTCAAGTCCCAGCATTCCGCCAATATCATAAGCGTAAACCCATAATGAGGAAAAAGTTGAGTTATCCGGAATAATCAGGATGTGTTTAAAACATGAACAATATTCTTTAATCACTGTTTTTATCACATGAACCGGGACACACAAAATCACATAGTCTGTTTTATAAATTTCTGCGAGTCGTTTGCTTTCCACAAGTTTACCTTCCACCACGATTCCAGCATACTCATTCTTATTTTTACTTTCGTCATCATCCAGAAAGGCAATTGGTTTTATCCCCAGATATTTATTTTTATTAAGCATCAACGCCGCCTTGACGCCAGTTTTTCCTGCGCCCATAATAATCGCCGGAATTGTTCCAATATTATATTTTTCAATAAATGACCTGACAATCCAACGCACAAACGGAACTGCGAATATGCACGTCATCCAACTGAAAAGAAAAACTGCCCGTGAGTAATAGTGGCTCAACTTCAAAGCAAATAACACGCAGAACAATGCCAGGAAAATTCCGGTAACAGAGCAAAATAACCGGCGCAATTCCTCCGCCGGACCAAATGCCACGCCCGGATAGAACATCGTGCCGTGGTAAAGCTTAGCCATCTCATTAACTGCAATAAAACCAAAACAAACCGGCCATAGTTTAACATATAATGAAAATTCACATTTTCCGCCCAATGCCGCATAAACAACAGTGAAAAACGCCAGGACTCCAGCCAAAGTAAAAACATCTCCGGCTATCAACAGTAAAACCCTAAAGTATCGGTATCTCATTTTTTGTGCTCCTGCCTATCAGTAATAATATTAGGCTTAAAACCGAATATGACAAATGGCAATCCGCCTTCTCTAAAGTCTTTTATTTTAAGCAGCTGAGGACAATTATCCAACAAAGAGAGATCTCGCTTCCATTCAGGGCCAAAAACAATCAGATGCACAT
Organism: Victivallaceae bacterium; assembly: GCA_041674645.1. Classification (GTDB taxonomy): domain Bacteria; phylum Verrucomicrobiota; class Lentisphaeria; order Victivallales; family Victivallaceae; genus JBAYVM01. Next base: position 3,643 of record JBAYVM010000106.1, read on the forward strand.
TCTGCTTCATGCAGAAGTCTGTCAGGTTTCCGGAATATTGATTTAAATCAATAAATCCGGAGCCAGCCAATCCGGAAATTTTAGGAGATTCTGCCAGCACAACCGGCAAATTATTCGTTCTGTATTCATAAATATCAAATGGCATCGGCTTGATTACCTTCACATAACTCTTCCCGTTCGACTTCAACCATGAAGCGCATTGCATCAACCCAGCTTGATAAGCGCCTTTCCTTACCGACTGTGTCGGGCGGATACGCAACCAGCCGTCTGCGACCATAATCACCGAGCAAGCAGCAAGTCCAATATCGACACACCAACGCCAGCGTTTTGTCATTACACGCCGAAGCCCATCACGCACAGAACGCACTCCCAAAGCCGCCCAGCCAAAAGTTAGCGGTGCAACAGTTATCAAATAACGTTTTGAAACATAAAGTATTGAATCTGAAATAAATATTTGTGCAACCATCAGCGCCGCATGACCAAGAACTACAACCAGCAGCAACCATTCATAACGGGAAAGCTTTCGTTCCTTTATTCTAAAAAACAGCACTGGCAGAATAAAAATCAGATAAGGCGGAAAAAAACCTTTAAATAATTCTTCAAAAAAGTCACTTATTCCGTGCGCATCTTCTTCCGATTCGGCATCAAGCGCAATTGGAACTGAGCCTCGAGCTACAGTTTTTACCGGTGGATTCTTTTCGCGCCCCCTTGCAACCAAACCCGCCTCCGCATGTACAGTTTTTACCGGTGGCTGAACTATTTCCTTTTTTAATTGCGCTATCACCATTGCAATGCGGGATTCTGTCACCGGATAGCCAGTGTGAATATATTCATAATACAACCATGGGGTTATTATGATAAAAAACATCACAACTCCAGCAAGAGATTTTACCGGCAAAATGATTTTTCTTTTTTTGATGCAGGCAGCCACTTCCTCCGCCAACGCCCATATCAGAAATAACAGCGCGAAAATCAGGCTGTCACCACGCAATAATGCCAATCCTGCCGCTCCAATTACTAAAAGCAGAATATCGCTCCAGTTTCTTCCGCTGAGAAACCGTATCATTCCGTACGTTGCCAAAGTGAAGAAAAAACATTTTGCGGTATCGCGCAATCCCATTCCTGCCAGACGAAGCAAACGCGAACACAACAAATAAAGAATTACAGTCACAATCGCATTATGTCTGCCCCACACTGTTCGCGCCAAACCGAACAACGGGAATACCGTCAAAGCAAAGAAAAGTGCAGAAACGCATTTTGTCGCAGTAAAACCATCAACCAATAATATTTTCGCCACCAGTCCGCTGACCATGGGGAACAGCGGAGGAATGCGCGGATGAAAAGCATAACGCCAGTTTCCAGCAGAAAATGCCTCTGCCATCGGGATGTAACGTCCGGCACAATCATTTGCAGGAATATTGTCCCACAAAATCATCGGAAGGCACAACAGGAAAGCACATAAAAACAAAATTATGACAATAATAGAATTATGGTTTAACTTAATCAATTTCCAGATGTAAACTCATTTTTTTAGATTATAACCTTAAGTAACGCGTTTTAATTTGTATTAAAAAAGTTGTAATTCAAGCTTAGTTCAAGTAATTTATGCATCTGTTGAAAAGCAATCTTATTAAAAATAACTATCCTTCCATCTGGTCACACAACAAATATTTTTTTATTTCTGCGGCGAAGCGCGATTTAGCAAACGATTGAGTGTGTAATTTTATTTTTTCTGAATCAAATGTTGTCTTTGTATTTTCGAACTTATTGATAGCCATATTTAGCGATTCTGAAGTTTGTTCAGGGAAAAAAAGCCCTGTCTTATTATCAATAATTGTCTCTAACGCGCCGCCACAACCGTAAGCAATAACAGGTGTTCCCGTTGCTTGAGCTTCCAGGGGAACAATGCCGAAATCTTCAATGCCTGGAAAAATCAGAGCTATGGCGTTGCTATATAACTCGCGCATTTTTTCATCGCTTATGCGTCCCGTAAAAGTAATATTCGACCTTGCAATTAATTTCAAGGCGTTTAATTCTTCACCAGCTCCAGCAACAACCAATTTTTTGCCATTAGCATTGAATGCCTTTATTGCAATATCTGGCCTTTTGTATTGCACGAGTTCTCCAGCCAACAAATAACAGTCATTTTGAAAGTCATTAGTCCTTTGTTGAAAAAACTCAACCTCTACAGGAGGATATATAACTTTGGCATCGCGATTATAAATTCTTTTAACACGCTCTTTAACAAATTCAGAGTTTACAATAAATGCATCAACACTTTCAGCGGAAAGCAAGTCCTGTTGACGCAAGTAATTTTTTAGTAATTTCATCGCCCATTTTTTATATAATGGAGCAGCTTTATAATAGTCGTCAAACATATCCCATAGATAACGCATTGGAGTATGACAATAACAAACGTGTCTGGCTTCTGGCTTTTTTATACCCTTCACTGGGCCTGATTCGCTGCTTATTATCAAATCATATCCGGTCAGGTCAAAAGTTCGAGTCGCCATGAACATCAACGGCATATAATTTTTATAAAGTTTTTCGGCGTATGCCAAATTATTAATGAATGAAGTATAAACTTTACGAGCGGGAAAATAAGTTCCCTTTATTTCAGAAGAAATAACGTGAGTGAAAATGTCCGCGTCTGGAAACATTTCACATAACTCAAGAAAGACCTTCTCGCCACCGCGAATATTGGTGAGCCAGTAATGAAGTAATGCCACTTTCATTTAGTATGTACCAATTATGTTATTCTGTTTACTTAAAAGCCACTCTGCCATAAAGTCTTCCAAATCCCATTGCAAAATGATACACCGCTCGTCGCAAACGCAATAACATTAATTGCTGAAAAGCCCTAAGGAATAATAATGATGCAAAATAGAAAGATTTCAAATAACTCCATTGATGTATTTTCATAACAGCTCCACATCCACATCCGCAAGTCCATCCATATAATATCCTTTTATTATCATAATTCCCTATGTAACGTGGATGCCAGACCGTCAAATCAGGAACATAAAATATTTTCCCTCCAGTCTCTACCAATCTCATTACTAAATCAGTTTCTTCTCCTCCTCCAAAATTCGTCAGCACGCCAATTCCCAGTCTTTCGTCAAATCCTTTTATCCCAAGCACAACATCAGTCTTTAGAAATAACGACGGAGAAACAACAGTTCTCCAAACATTATGCTTCCCAATATCCATCTGTCGCCTTGACATATAACCTCCTGCTGAGAACTTATTATTGCAATCGGTAACAATACAAGATAACCCACAATAATCCGAATGTTGATTCAACCAAGTTTTAATATTTTTCAATAAATCTGCCGGATAAATGCAATCGTCATCAGGGAAAGCGCACCACTCTCCATCGGCATGCAATAATCCGACATTTCTCGCTATAGAAACGCCGCGTGCCGGATAAGCATTAATTTTCTTTATGGCAAAACAATCTCTGTAAACAGAAATCACTTCATCTAGCTGAGTTCCAAGTGTCTGATCTATTAAGATTACTTCAAAATCTTTTAGCTGCTGTTCTTCCAATGACTTGAACAATTGCTTTAAACATTCTGACCGTCCAGTAAAACCTATAATTAATGAAAATAGAATTCGTTTCATTTAGCTTCCAATAAGCAATGGTTTAATTTGCTGTTGAAAACAGTTTAGCGCAGCTATAATAGCGTCGTCCATATCTAAATACTTATATGATCCTAAGCGTCCGCCAAAAATAACATTCGGAAATTTTTTAGCCAATTCTTGATATTTTATTAGCAAAATTTGATTGCGTATCGTATTGACAGGATAGTAAGGCTCTTCTCTATCCTTACAGGATCTAGAATATTCTCTATAAATTACTGTTCGCGCATTCGTATACTTTCGTTCCGGGTGATAGTGCTTAAATTCATGAATCCTAGTCCATGCGACGCACTCATCCGCATAGTTCATGACTGCCGTTCCTTGAAAATCATTACATTCATGTATCTCTTTCTCGAACGTAACACTTCTCCATTCCAAATTCCCCAATTGATAGTCAAAAAAACAATCTATAGCTCCAGTATAAATAACAATATCATCTGCATTGATAAAATTGCGAAATGCAAAAAAGTCTGTTTTCAACTCAAGTTTAATTAAAGGTGAAGACAACAAATTCTCAAAAAGATTACCGTACCCATTAACTGGAATACCTTCGTAACAATCACTAAAATAACGGTCATTGTAGTTATGCCTGACAGGCAAACGAGTGATGATTTCAGGAGGAAGTTTTATCGGATTGGCATTCCATTGTTTATTTGTATACCCTCTAACAAACGCCTCATAAAGCGGACGCCCAATTAAATTTATAGCTTGCTGTTCGAGGTTCTCCGGCTTTTCCACTCTCTCCCGGGCAACTTC
>JBAYVM010000107.1:0-8025 GCA_041674645.1 Victivallaceae bacterium
ATGATACTATTGAAGCGATAATTGAGCGAAACCGTCAATTGCTTAGCGGAGATGATATGCTGGTGATTAACGGCTTCTTTTTTCTGCATTATGATAAACATGTTCAAAGTATTTTGTTGAAAGAAAATACCGGCAAAATTTCTTTAAAATGCGCCGATGGCAGAGGAATTTATTTTTTGTCGCGTGAAAACGTTCCGCTTTCATGGGAGAATATTGTTTTTGATGAATACACAGAAAATGATTTGACAATTACTCCGTTAGACGCGGTTAAGGATATTTACGATCTGAATATGATGATGGTACTGGGCGGCGCGGCGGAGAAATATATTATGCCCAGTTATAACAATGAAGAAGGAGTTTTCATCGGGCAGAATGTAGAAATAATGCGGGAATGTGATATTTCCAAGCCGGTTATTTTAGGTAATAACATCCAATTGAAAAATTTTTCTAAAATCGGACCGGGCGCAATTATTGGCGACAACACGCTGGTTGACTCGAATACAACAATAGAAAATTCGGTTATTTACGGAGATTCTTATATCGGTTCCGAGCTGGAAATTAACCGTAAAATCATATACAAACGGCGCATAATAGATCCGGAAACCGGAGAAGTTCTGGACATTGTTGATCATTTTTTGGTTTCTGAAATCAATAACCGGTTCTTCAAAGAATTTTTCACTGTAATGTTGCATTTTATAACTGCGTTGATAATGCTTGTCTGCATGTTGCCACTCTACATTCTTCTGCGTCCGTTTGCCGGTAAACCGGATGTTGAATGTGAATTTTGGGCGGATAAATCCGGAGCTCACAGAATAAAAATTCATCTGTTCTCCAGTAGCAAACCAAAATTATTCAGAAAACTTTTTATAAAATTCAGTTTGGATAAGTACAGGTTGATTTTACTGGCGCTGCTGGGGAGAATTGGTTTGGTGGGTAATAGAATGATTCCGGCTACGAATGAAGATTTGCAATTTATAGCAGAGTTGCAACATTATCACACCGCAGTATTTTCTTTTTCCGGAATGCTCGGACACGACGACGACGAGTTCCAGAGCCGGATAGATGAACTCTATTATTCTCATCATAGTAATTTAATTCTTGATATAAAAATAATCGTTCAAAGCCTGGTATTCAGGCTGTTCAGGCACATAAATGGTAAATAAAAGTAATATAATTCTTGTCTGCGGCGGATCGTGTTCGGGTAAAACCACTCTTGCAAGCGGTATCGGACACGCTCTGCTTGATTTTGGCACCGTTGAACTTATCTCAATGGATGATTATTATAAAGACGTTTCCAGGCTGGATGAAGCAACTTTGCACGATTATAATTTTGACTGCCCGGAGGCTATTGATTTTGCCTTGTGTTTGAACCAGCTTAAAAAACTTATTTCCGGGCAGCCGGCGCCGCGCCAGTCGTATGATTTCAGTTCTCATGCAGTGACTCGTTTGCCGACACAACTCAAACCCGCCACATTTATTATTGTTGAAGGCATCTTTGCTCTGTATTTTGAAGAGTTAAGAAAGCTTGCCGCGGCTTCTCTGTTTATTCATGCGGATGCGGATATCAGGCTGGCTAAAAGAGTTTTACGCGACAGTCATAAGCGGGGAGCGACCCTTGGTTATATCATAAAACAATATTTGAATGACGTGCGGCCTATGCACAATCAATATATTGAACCTTATTCTAAATATGCTGATATCGTGCTTGACAGCGGAGTAAATTCCATTGATAAAAATCTTCATATGGCGTTGGATTTTTTGAATTCAAAACTTCTTCACTGTTGAAAGTGGCATAAAGAATTATCGCGAAGTAAAATCCGAACAGTCTGGAGATATGATGAGCTACAAATATACAGTTACCGGCAGCCTGGAACTTGATAAACTGATTGATGGCTACATGAAACGGGTTGTTGAACTGGCAATGACGATACCGCACAAAAATGATATAAAAGCGCTTGTGCTTGGCGGCGGTTATGGAAGAGGCGAGGGCGGCGTATTTAAGACTGAAGATGGAAGTGAGAAATTATATAATGACTTTGATATTTTTGTTATTTCAAATAATGTCAGGCGTTCTCAAAGAAAAAGGCTTGAAGATGAATTGAGGCCAGTATCTGCGTCGTTATCTGAGGAAATGGGCATTGATGTAGATTTCGGCCCCCCGCAAAATGTTAATGATTTGCCGTATGTTGAGTTTACAATGATGTGGCAGGAGCTCAAGCGAGGTCATAAAGTTATATATGGGTCAAAGAATGTACTTGATGCTTTGCCGGAACGCGATATCAATCATTTGCCATTGTCTGAAGGCGCAAGATTACTTATGAACCGGGGCACTGGATTGTTGCTGGCAGAAAGAAAACTTAAAGCCGGCCTTGCCGGACATGAGGACGTTGACTTTGTTAACAGGAATATCTGGAAAGCAGTAATGGCTTGCGGAGATGCATATCTCATAACTAAGAGCGATTATTCTTTTTCCTACCGGCAGCGACTGGAACTTTTGCAGAAATATAAAGATAACCAGCCAGTGCATGCGTTCGTTGAATTTTATCGCAAGGCTATTGCGTTCAAGCTTTCACCACAATTGTGTCCAATAGAAAACTTGCCGGAACTTTTTGAGCACGCAAAAAAGTGTTTCAGGGAATTTTACCTGTATTTTTTCAGTAGCTGCTATGGACAAAATTTTCATTCAATGACGGAATTACAAGATGCAATTTTCGAGAAAAATCTGTTTTTTCGTCCACACTCCGTGAGTGACCTGGCGAGAAACTTTGTTCTTGCGCTTCTTAAGCAGGATTTATACAGTTTCCAAATTAAAATGGTTTTCAGCTATCCACGCTCAAGGCTTTTTATTGTTTTGCCATGTTTGCTGTTTGCTTCCGAAGCCAATATACGCTATATTAAACTATTATCCGGTAAAGTAGTTATAAATAGTCCGGAAAGTCAGTTTAAAAATTATTTTAAGCTTTGGCAAAGATTTAACTGAAAGTCAGTTACACCTAGGAGGTTATCTTGGACGACGACAGCAGGAAATTAAATAATTCAGAGGTTGATGATTCAATTCTTGGCGGTGTTGATGTTAATATTTTTAAATATGATATCAAAGTTATTTTTATAACGTTGAGAAAAAGAATCATTTTTTTGATTCTGATTCCAGTCCTGACAGCTTCGTTGGCGTTATGCTATGTGGTTTTCTACAAGAAAAAGGTATGGGTCGCCAGATGTATGATGTTCCGGCACACAAATCTTGACCAGGTTCAGGGTGGCGACATGCCTACAATCTATAAACCTGTCGACACTAAAGTCATTATTGAAATGATTAGAAGCCGCCAGAATATGCGGAATGTTATACAGCGGCTTAAACTTAATACTTCAGTTGACTCACTCTACTCTCAAACGGAAGTGCAAATGGACGATGAGAATCAGAATATAATCAGTATTCTCGCTGGTTCAAGAAGTCCCCAGGAAGCGGCGGATATTGCCAATACACTGGCTGAAGTATTTGTTGACGAATATGTTAAAACCCAGAATAACTCTGTTGAAAAAATTTATGAAATGTATTTGAGGAGCAAAGAGCTCACGCAGCAGAAAGTAAGCGAACTGGAGAAAGAAGAACAGGAATACCTGAAGAAAAGTAATGTGATTTCGATTACCACAGAAACTGACGGTAAATTCAAACAGCTTAATGAACTTGAAATCAATTTACTTCAAGCCAAACTGTTGTTGTCATCTTTAGAGATTAAGCTTGAGAATGTTAACAAAAACATGAAAGGCTTGAAAAAAGAAGTTCCACTGAATTACACCGTGAGCTCGCCTGACAGCAGCGCTATAGAAGACATGAAAACGCAATTGTATAAGTTACAGCAGAGATATACTGATGAAAATCCGCGTGTGCAAAAACTGCAATCTGAAATTGTTTATATGCAGAAACAGATGGAAGCTAGAAAGAATAACGCGCCAGTACCAAGCCAGATTACTTATGGCGACAATCAATCCTGGGTGTTGCTGGAAGACTCAAGAATAAAGACTATCTCGGAAATTGAAGGCAGCAAACAAAACATCTCACAACTCGAAGTTGCAATCGCGCAACTCAAAGGACAGTTGGGGACTTTGTCGCAACTGGGGAATAATTATTACGACATTAACCGCAAATTACAGCTCAATTGGGATGTGCTTAAAAAGATTGACAATATGATAATGATGTTGAAATTTACGCTTAAGTCCAGCGTTAGCGATATTTCAATATGGGAACGCGCCGAGCCACCGCCGACTCCGTCTGTAAAACGCAGAAGAATTACAATTGTAATCGGAGGGCTCGCCGGATTTTTTCTCGCATTGGGCGTGATTGTCCTTTCTGAACTGGTTGACTTTACCGTTAAGTCACGCTTTGATCTGGAAAATATCCTGAGAATTAAAGTGCTGGGTATTCTGCCAAAAATTGAACATGTTAACTTACAGACTTTTTATTCGGCAATTCAAGTTATTTATAAACGTATTCTTGAAATGACTTCAGAAAAAGATTCTCCGATATTGGTTGCTTTCGGCGATGTAGAATCAAAATCAGGGAAAACTTTCTTCATTAAAAAATGTATTGACGTGTTCAATCCGCAAGATAAAAAGATATTGTATATTTCCACAGGTGACGATATTTCAAAAAATCTTGACAAGTTTGTAATTAATGATTATATCTACAAAGATGAGGTCATTGATTCAGAGTTGGCCGTGGAAAATAATAATCGATTGTATTTTATGCTGGACGATTACACCTATATTGCGCCTGCTGACAAGTTTATGATAGAAAAATTTGTCAATAAATTTAAAGGAACTTACGATTTCGTATTCTGGGAACTTTTCGACTTTACCAAGAATGAGCAGCTGTTTGCAACTATTTGTGAGTCTTCAGCTTTGACCGTGGTTATGACCAGATTCAGAAAATCAAACAAGTTTGGATTGATGAAGTGCATAAACTTTCTTAAGGAACATAACTGCGTTAATATCGGCGGAATTCTTAATTGCGTCGATAAAAAATAGTTTGACAAAGGATTTTAACCCTGAGTTATAACGTTTGGCTTGTTTCAACTATGAAGATGAATATGGCAGTTAATTTTATTTACAGAGAAAGGATTGATGAAATATGAATAATAAGTTTTGGATGGTTGTGCTGGCGGGGATTATTACAGGGGCATCTGGTTGTAAAAGTAAGATGCCGGATATCCCGCTTGTGCCTGCCAAAAGTCAGGCTTATGAAGAGGTCAGATTGACTAAGCAATCGCCTGAGGTAATAAAAAAAGAGCTTGAGAAACTGCAGCTCGCCAGCCAGGAAGTTTATCATATTTCAGGAGACGACCGCTTTGATTTTAAGGTTTATGATAATGAAGAGCTTAATGCAACGGGAATGGTTGTAACTCCAGACGGTTATGTTTCAATAGGTCTGATTGGACCAGTGAAAATTGGCGGTATGACTGTTCCTCAAGCAACAGCGATGATTGAAACAAAACTGAAAAAGTTTATTAATTATCCTAAAATATCATTGAGCCCAACCAGTATTCAAAGCTCAACATTTACTATTTCCGGCAAAGTAAATAATCCTGGAATTTATCCTATTCGCAATCATTCACGAATCACCGATGCCATTGCACTGGCGAAAGGTTTTGCTACTGGTGAGTTTCAAGGTGATACTGTTGAGCTTGCTGATTTAGGCGGCGCCTACGTCGCTAGAAAAGGCAAAGTCCTCCCAGTTGACTTCGTTAAAGCGATTAGAGAAGGAGACTGGTTAAACAATATTCCTCTGCAGAACGGAGATTATATTTATATTCCTTCGTCGATGAATTCATCTATTTATATTCTGGGAGAAGTTTATAAGCCGACTTATGTTGGATTTAAAGATAATATGACGCTGATTCAGGCTTTTGCCTTTGCTCAAGGATTGAAAGATACACATTCAGAAAGTGCGCTGGTCATTCGTGGCAGCCTGGTTAATCCAAAAATTTATAAGATAAACATTGATGACGTTATGCGCGGCAAAGGATTTGATTTTATGTTGCAACCCAATGACATAGTTTTTGTGCCTAGAGGTGGGTTGTCGCAGTATAACTTAGTCGTAGAAAAACTTTTGCCGACACTGGAAGCGCTTAACTTACTGGCAGGCCCATTTGGTAATTCCGTTATCGGAGTCAATTCAAGTAGCGATAACTAACAATTTGTTGGTTGAACAGGAAAAATATCAATGTTGTCCGAATTTAAATATATTATATTTTTTGCTGTTCTGCTAATTGGCGTTCCGGTTGGCGTTATTGCCGCGTCTTACAATAAAACTTGCGAAAAAATCTTGCTGTTTCTCATGGTTTTCTTCACCTGCCGACTTGAGGAAACAATTAATTTTGCTTCGCACGAGCTCTATCGAGGCACATCCCGCGGTTTTGAAGTTGGACTGGTTGACCTGGCTGGTTTGACGTTGTTTGGTGTCATGATGATGCGCAAAGAATTCAAAATAAGATGGTTCCCGCCTGGTACAGTTCTTTACGGCATCTATTTCCTGTTCAGCGTTATCTCAATTATGAATGCTGATATTCAAATTTACTCATGGTTTGAAGTTTGGAAAATGATTAGAATGTATTTCTATTATTGGGTTTTGTATAATTATTTTATGGACTTCAACCGGATAAAACTAGTTTTTACTTACTTGCCGGCAATTGTTATATATATTTTTGTTATTGCGGTTTATCAGAAATACGTGGAACATGTTTATCAGATCCATGGTCCATTGCCGCATCAAAATTCGCTTGCCATGTATGTTTCTGTTCTGGGAACGCTCTTTTTCGCCATGATATTGAATGTTCGCACCACTCAATTTAAAAGTATGGTATATATGGGAACATTCTGTTTATGCTGTATGCTTGAAATCGCTACTCTTTCACGTGCAGGATTGGCATGCTATGCCGGTGGATGCCTGGTAACTCTTTTATTTTCCTATGTCTCTGGTCTTCAGTTGCGGAAGATGTTAGTTACTCTGGCGGTAGTCGCCGCAACCTGCGCTGCCGCAATGTTTGCGATGAGGTCAATCATTCAACGTATTGAAAATGCGCCTGTAGCATCGCGTATAACAAGATACAATCTCGCAGTATCGGCATTAAATATGGCTAATGATAAATTCTTCGGCATTGGACTGAATAATTTCGGGCTTAAAGTCAATCACGAATACCCGTATAGTGAACATTTTAAACAGGAAAGATATTCGAAAGACTTTAGAGAAGGTTTAGTAGAAACAACTTACCTTATGATTGCGGCTGAAACTGGATGGTTGAATTTGGGCGTCTTCTTTATTTATATCATGTTTTTTTATTTGCAGAATATGTTCAATATCTTTAGATTTTACCGGAAAGACATGCAATTTATTGCCATAGGCTTTGCCGGAGGCTTATCAACAATTTATGTTCAGTCAACGTTGGAATGGGTGTTGAAACAATCCTGTAATTTCTATCAATTGATGTTTGTTTTTGCCATCATCGCCGCCATGACTACGATTTATCGCAGAAATCGCGGCGAGGCGGAAACACAACATTTGGCGTTGCGAAATCTGGCAATGCTCTCTTCAATATTCAGACGATAACATTACCCGGAACTCAACGCCTGAGCAGGAATATATCTTCAGTTGAACGTCAGTTTTTCCTTGATTTTCAGTTTTATTTTGCCCATCTGCGCGGAATGTTCCGCTGAACCCATGACCTGTCTGTGTGAGAATCTTTTTTAGGGGAAAGGTTCTTGCTGTCGCGGTGCAAAGCCGAAACGGGCAAAACAATACTTCATTGTACAAAAACACAAAAGCTAAAGCGCAACCCCGATGTTACTCATTAACCATTAATCTTCTTCATAGTAATAGGAATAGTCAATTCCTTTCATAAACATTTCTCTACTTACTACTCACATTTCGGAGTTAATAAATGCAACATAAATATTTAATAATAAAGTGATTAACCTTGATTTTATGCTATATTTTTGTTGGTTTTCATGCAACATCAAAAATAACAACAG